>NZ_PUWT01000016.1:0-111098 GCF_002968995.1 Photorhabdus hindustanensis | reverse complement strand
CCCCAGACTGGCGGCTATCAGACGACCGTAGCCCTGTGTATCGGTCAAATCGGTGCTTTTCCCTTCAAAGACCGTCTTAGCCAACGCATTCGCCATTGCCGGCGGGTCATCACTGTTGTTCATCTGTTGCAGTTTCAGCCGCACTTCGGTTACCCGCGTGAGGAAGGTTTGTAAATTCAGCGTGCTGTCGGCTTTCATGCCCTCCGTTCCTCTGTTTTCTCCCATCAGCGCCAGCAACGGTCCAAAGGTCTCGTTCATTGGCCCGCGCACGCCGACCGTCTGTCGGTCAATCATTCGCGGCGTTTTTTTTATTCAGCAACGTTTTGGCGGATTTCACCAATGAATCCGATAAACTCGGCCCCTGTTGCCCGGTCTCCCCCTGATAGGCCAGTGTGTTCATCAACGCAATCAGCGGCGACTGACGCCTGTCCGCCATCAGGGTTAGCTGGTCGATAACATCCGACAAATTCCGGGTTTTATGCCAGCGCAAACTGTTGAGAAAATCCTGCCACACGCCGGCAAAATCGGTGAAGTAACGGGCGGTCAAGCGGGCTTTCAGCTCTTCGGGTGACACCGCAGCCGAGACTGTCTGACGGTTATCACTCAGCACCCAGTCAATCGCTTCCTTACGTGACGCCACCGCTTCCGCTATCGCTTTTTGTATCCCGCCTTCCCACGCCTGACGGGTAAACATCCCCGGTATCACGCGAGAGGTGGCAAACAGCCGTTCAGCATCGGTGTCGCCGGTCATTTGGTTGAGTGTCAGGTCCGCGTAATTTTTCTCCACCGATTGCAGCATCTGCTGGTAAAGCGCCGCTTCGGCATTGTGCTTACCGAGCTGGAGCAACAAAAGCTGACGCGCCTGTTTAACCAGCGCTTTATCCGGGGTTATCCGCCATTCGGGATGCGCGGGCAGATTCTCCGCATAAAACTTCCACAAACCCCACGACGCGTCCAGCCAGACGCCGGGGGCAATGCCGGCCCGCTCAGGTTCATTTTCATTCAGTATTCGGGTTAAAAACGCAGCATCCGCTTTTTCCGGCTGCGCCATCATCAAATAAGCTTTCAACTGGTCGTGACCGGCTTGCGCCCATTTGGCCCTCAAAGGGCTGCCCGGCGGTAAATTCACTAATGCGCTCAGTTTCGCATGCAGCACCGCCGCCGCTTTGTCCCGTATCAGGCGGTTATTGACCTGCGCATAATAGGGCAGCACCGTCGTCAACAGTTTCTGATTCTGACTCAAGCTAAAACGCTCATACCACGGCACGCCATGTTCAGCCCGGTATTGCAGCCGTTCCACCTCGTTACGCAGCTCCTTTAAAGCTATCAACTGGGCATCAGAATTCTCCGGCTGAGTTTTGAGGTCAGTTACCACCGCCTGCACCTCGACTATCTGGTCACGGTTGGTGAAAAGAGAGAGCACCATGCCGGCGCCCCACAATAAGCCCAGCACTATCAGGCCACGACAGATGGTCTGTGTGCGGAGCATGCCAACCCGCTGACCGTGGAAACGACGACTGCCCTCCAACACCCCCTGCCAGGCCGTATCGGGCAGCCAGATCTGCGGGATGCGAGTCGTCAGCGCCTTAAGCGGCAAACTGAACATCAAACCACGCAGCAAGACCACATCTCCATACTCCGCTAACCACGGCGTCAGGACCTGTTTCCAATGAGCAATCCCCCGTTGTTTCAAATTCGCGGACAGACGACAGAGAAAATCGTGGGCCGTCTTCTCCAGCAGTTGCTGCATCCCGCGCTCGCGCAACGGGTCAACCAATTCTTGCAACTGCGTCTCTACAATATCCGGGGTACAGCGTTCAGGAAAAAAGCAGCCGACAGCCTGAGTGATACGATCTTCCTGAGACCAGATGCTGTGACACACCTGCCACAGGTAGACCGGAGCCTGCCAGCGTAACTGTTGGGCCTGTTTTTGCAACATCCGCAAAGCTTTATCCATCAACACCGGCTGCGCGCTTTGGTTTTCGGTCAGCGCCCAGACAATACCATTGAGCGGCTGGTAACGGCGCAGGCGACGCAGCGCCATCAACTGAGCGGTATCCAGTTCAGCTTGCAAACTGCCGCCCCAGAGCAACAACGAGCGATAACCTTCCTGCCAATACGCCGTGGTCAGCCCCGGCGCGATGGCTTCCACCTGCTCCACTTCGCCCACCACCAGTAAAATGCGGACTCTATACCACCAGAACCGCCCGTAACGGAGGCGCATGCGATCGCCTAAATCACTCAATACCAAAGCGGCCTGGCTAGAGCGACCCGCTGCCCGCTCGATTTCAGGTCTGAGTTTTTTCTGTGCTTTATTCTGCCGAATATGCCACCAGACAGCATTGCCAAATAAGCCTATTAATAGGATCGGAAAAACTGTGGCGTAGGCATACCATGCGGATTTAAGCAGCCCCCGTTCCTCAAGTAATGTTTGATTCAAGTAGATCAACATGAGAAATATCCCAGCAAGGCTAAGGGTAATAAAAATATATCCAAAATAGCCATATTGGTGATGACGATTAACTTTCATTGATGTAATTCCTTAGTCATTAAATAGAGGCTAGCGCTCCCCTCGGGTAATTGATTGATAACGATATGATCGCTACCGGTCAGGCTAATTGCCTCAGTTAGCATGGCTGATGCCAAAAATATCGATAGCGGCCCCGGAGGACCAAAAGTATGATCGATTAAATGAACCGAATTTTCGGTAAAAAGATTAAACGCAGAGTCATGACTGTTAATTGTCAGTTCAGTCAGAGCATCATTCGTGACACCCGTTAGCCAAAGGTGCCGCATGTTATTTTTATCAATACGGTTATATTCAAACAATATCTGTAAGTCTTTGATTATTTCTCCGGGTAATGAAGGTAATGTTCGCCCCATACCGGCAAGGACATTGAGTTTTTCCTGCGTGGCAAATTTTGTCGACGAAAATAATTGAGCCGAGACAAATTCACTGTACGCTTTTTTATTGTTTTCAGAAGGCCAGCACTGGAATGCAATAACCATTATTAGCCCTTCAAAATCATCCTCATTGTATAATTTATCGATCTCATCCCGGTTTATTATCGGTAAAGGACTCATTTTCCACTGTCGATATATCGCAGGCTTATAAGAAGCGTGATCCTCGGAAGCAATATAAATCTGGCGTAAAAGAGAGCGATAACCCGGACACTGTTTTTCAAAATCCTGATCAATGTTAGCCAATAATTGCCGTCTATCGCTCGATGGCAGAGATAATGCCCGCCCTTGCTCAGGAAAAGCAGAAATCTCTTTCGCATCACCTAACAGCGACGCAATACCTTGTTGCTCAGGCGTCAGAATAATATTACCGATCACCGCCAGTTGTTTTCTGCTCCATTGCTGCCATTGGAAACGGGTTTCAGCACTGGCTTCTTCCCAAGCGTATGCTGCCGCGCAATATTGCTCATAGCGATTTAATACCGCACCAAATAATAGCAGCCACACCAGAAAGGACGGTAAACTGCTATAAATCGCCGCGTGATAGAAATCGGTGGTGTCTTTTATAAAAGCATAAATCAGTGTGCCGGCAATCAGTATTAAAAGTAAAATGATAAACCATAACCGATAACGCAGAGGCGACACTGCTTTAAGTTCCGGTATTTCAGGTATGGGCCAACTCATAATAATAACTCGATATTATCCTGGGAAATGGAATCGAAAACAGGCAACAACAATCATATATCACCATTGAATGCATACCTTGTTCCGCATTTAAATAAAAGATCAGGCTACTGATTAATTTAACCGATTTGTCTTTATCATAGAGCGTTAACTCTGTCACGTTTACGATTCTACTTTGATCAGTGATATGACTGATAAACATAATTATCTCCTCATATTCTCATCCGTTTAACCATATAATTTTATCCATACTATGAAGAAGATAAGAGAGCCACTCATTAACACAGCGGCAAAAATCAAGAATGACGCACTCCAGTATTTCTTATCTTGAATGCATTTCTTTATCCGATAAAGAGTAAATGCATCCAGTATCAGAATTATCGGCCAAGTGTAAAATAATATTAAAAGATAGACTAATAATGCCGATCCCCAAAAACCAAAACTAATCACATCTAACCTCACTAACTGATTATTTCTTTAAACATCTGGTTTCTCCTTCCACTGATGGTTAACCCTTACATCCCTATAAGGGGTTTTATTTGAAGCATGTTATTGCCGTTTAAAAGCACCGGGTCTAACCCTGACGGTCTGACTAATTGCATCCCAAAATGCCACGATTTCATTCTGAGTATAGGCTGTTGGTGTTTCTTCATCATTAACCACCGTTAAATCAAACACCGGTGTTTTTTTTCCGCCAGTTTTTTCATTTGTCAGTAATGTAAACAGATAACGCGGATCATCACTATTCGGCTGCTGCCCCACCAACAGCAACTCTTCGGTATCCAACTTATTAATTTTCCTCACTCCTTTACGGAAAACCCCTCCCCGATACAGACTCGGTGCAATTACACCGAAGCGTTCCAGCATACTGTCTTTTTCCCGGATAAAGTTATCCGTCTGTATTCTCACATTCAAATAATTATCCGGGTTCGTTTTATATAATGAACCAATATCTTCCTTATCCCTGTGATTATCGATAATAAACGCATTAGGAATACAACTCCCAGCGGTAGTGGGTATTTCCGTCTCCTTACGTCCTTGTATACGGGATAATAAGTTTTTCAACTCAACCAATTTCTCTGGCACAGTATTGGTATAGACCGTCGGTTCAGTCTGTCGATCCTTGTCATAACGTGCCGCAGAGCCATCTTTCGCTTTCATCTCCACTTTTATTGCCACACCATTATTGTACAGATGAGCTTCCAACACCCGGACTACATCCGGTACACTTTGGTTCTCCATCCGCTCGAAAATAATCCCCTGCATTCCTTCAGGTAAACGGTAGATATTTTTCAAATAAGGCATATCAATCGATTCCACCGTTTTTGTTTGCCGTAATGCCTCTTCCCGTAACTGAATACGCTGCTCAAAAGCAGGTAAGTAGAGCCGTTGAGTCTCTACCCAATTATCATTTACCCTAGCCATATTTACAGTGTTATTGTAGTCCGCTGGCAAATCAACCAAATATCGGCCAATACAACGGGTTTGCAAGTTTGTTAATAATCTATCCACGGCTAATTTTTCCTTCTGATTTAACACAGTATGAGGGGGATAAGGCTGTAACTGTTGCCATAACCCGTAAAACACCAGCAACAACAAGCTGACAATTGCAATAATGATTAATACTCTTTTTCTATTCATCGGGATAAGCTAGGGAAGTTTGTTTAACTAATTGCGCTATTTTGATAATTGCCCGCAGAGTAAAAAAACGGGTTTTATCAGTATTATAGGCATGCTCATGATCAACCTCCGCCCCCAATATTGAACGCAGCCCTCCAGCGGTAAACTTTCCACCCTGCACCGGTACTGTTCCATCACCGGGTTGCTGCGGCTGTTCAAGAATAAAAGCTCTTAAATGGCTATGGTCATCGGGTTTGTTTGGGTCGAGGGAATATCCCACCATGCGTGTATCAGAAAAGTGATTATTAAATGGATCATATACCGGTCTATTAAATGCCAGACTAGGATCATCTCCCCGGTCAACATAACTTCTACGAGTCCACCTCACGACACCGTAAGAGAGGTGTGTGGTACTGTTACCATAAAAAGCATAGGTATTACTGTGATAACAGCTAGTTAGTCCCTCAATAAAAGGCCGGACTTTTGTCGACAATATATCACGATATGTATCCCAATCTGCCTGCATTACTACCGGGTTTCTTTTCTCATTGGTCGGATTAATTAGACGATCTTCACATAGCCCCCACCACTTATCACGTTGCAAGTAGATTTCTTCATAAGGATCGCGTTTGGGTAAGGTATAAAGTGTCTTACCATCTTTAATCTGCAACCACCCAGTGCCATATCTCAAACTAGGTAATAGTTGAAGTGGTCCCGGTGATTGCGCCATCACTGGCGTCATCTCGGCGCCATTACTGCCGATAACCAGTCCGACTCCTCCCCCTTCACCCGCTTTCATCCGTTTATAAGCCGTCGGCGCGCCATAGGTCGGCATGACACCATGTACAATACCCAGTATTTTCTTATGTCCTCCCAGTTTCTCTGAATAGTGACGCGCCACTAATCCCCCCATTGAGTGGGTCACCAGAATCACTTTTTCACAGGGCTGACCACGCTGTTTATAGCGTGTAATAATATCAATAACATACTCAACCAGTTGATTTGCTGAATCAGCATTAGACTGGAGCCAGTTATATCCCATGACATGAACCGGAAATTGATATTGATAACTCAGCTTAATCTCTTTCGATAAAAGCTTTTCTTCCCCCGTTTCCGCCTGTAGATCCATAAACTCCAGTTTCTGGCGCAGGGTCAGTTCTCCTGTCTTATTCAACCGGTTAAACAATAACTCATCCTGATCATCCAACGCAGCCTGGAGCCAGGGTAAAAATTCTCCATAACTCATATAAGATGCCTGCCCCCAGCCTCGCTCTTGACGAGAAGGAAATTTGGGGCCTTCTTTATGATTGTCATCCACCCTTCCACGCAAATCGACCACGGTATTTTCCGGATCAAGCAGCTTTTTTCGTGTTTCTGGTCCTTTTAACATCCACTCCCACACGCTTAAATAACCATCCACACGCCAGACTGATGTTCCATATTGATCTTGCAAATTACTCCCCATCACGCCGGGCAAAAAAATCACTGGGATCACCCGGTTAGGCACCTTATAACAAATCGCCGTCAGGTCCTTGTGACTGGGCGCACTCATTAGCGGGTAATACAACCTGCCATGTTCATCATAAACAGGATAAACAACCACTTTTTCTGATGAGTCAGTCATAATCACTCCTTACCTTCTTTTAAATAAAACTTTATTGCTTCCACACCCAATTTCTTCTGTTTAGCCGTCTTGCCATCTTCACCCGTTATCGAAGAGTGCTGACTATCGTCATGATTGTGTAAAAAGGCATGTTGATCCTTCACCGGCATATCATCAAAAGGCCAGAGCACCTGTGGTGTGACAGAAAAATCCACTGTTTCACGTTGGGAAACCATCTGACTAACACTCTGCCCGCCAAACTTCTGCCACGCTGTCGCCCGTTGGATGATGTGATTGGGCGCACCACATTCCACCTGACCACTCCCTATTCGGATATAACCACCGCCACTGACCAACAAGATCTCCTCTTTAGCACTGATGATCACTTTCCCTTCATGGCTATTCACCGTGATATCTTTCAGTGCCGCCAGCCCCATTGCATCACCCTGCGCCTCAATCTCTACCCGGCCTTTGCTGGCAAACAGTTTGATGCCCAGTTTTTGGGCAAACAGGCTGATCCTTTCACCCGCCGCTACCGTGAATTTTCTCAGCACACTGAAATCGGCATTTTTCCCACTGGTGGCGATAATATTTTCCCCGGCCGCCAACTGGAGGCTTTTTGCCGTCGTCTGCGCGATACCCTCCGGCGCGGAGAGTAACAACGCGGATTTTTTCAGTTCAGCTAATGTTTCACTTAACAACGCCTTCTGTTGCTGCAAATCCGCCAGTTCCGCTTTAGCGATTTCAGCCGCGCCGCATAATGCCTCGGTTAAGGTCTGCGCTTGTTGAAGTTGATTCAGCGCCGCCTCCATCGCCAGCACCTCACCCCCCGCTTTGGCCTGTTTATCCGCACTGATAAACAACCCTTTACCGGCCCGGATCACGCCCCAGTCGTCGGTGCGCAGCTCAAAGCCTTCACCCCGTTTATCCGGGTGTGGGCGCTGGCTATCAACGAGATGACCTAGGTTCAACTGGCTTTTACCGCCGTATTCGGTACTCAGTTTGATATGTTCCCGACCGCGTTCGTCACCCATCCGCAGTTTGTTGTTCGCCGGGGTGCGCAGAATGTTGCATTTGTAGTTGTAGAGATTGACGTGATCCGGGTGCTCCGAGTCATGCAGGGAATAGGCGATATAGGGCCGGTCCGGGTCGCCCCCTTCAAAGGCGATCGCCACTTCGGTGCCTTCCAGCAACGGCCAGTGAAAGCCATACTTCTCCCCCGCATACGGACGCGCCAGACGCACCCACAGGCTTTCGCCTCCTTGCGGCCATTTCTCCCGGTCAAAGTTAAACGCCACCCGATATAAGCCGTCTTTGTCGATATCGCCGTAGATATCATTCACTTTCGTGCTGCTCACCCGCGCAGGTATCGTGCCCGCCATCACCGGTTTCGGCACCCGTTCCGGGCGAAAGCAGACGGTTTCAGAATAAGGAATGGCGGTAAACGCCATTTCAAAACTGCTGTCCCGGCGAGCGCTGTTGGTGATCTGGGTGATGATCGCCCCTTTGCGAAATGCTTCCGGGGCGTCTCCTTTCACTTTTAGTTCCTGCCCCGGCACCAGCGTGGCGGAGGTGGTCATCCCCCGCAGGCGAATGCGTTGATTCAGGTAACGCTCGTGATGCAGGCGGGCATAAAACACTCCACTTTCCGTCTCCGGTTGATAGGCGTAACGATCACCGGGTATCCGGTAGTCATCACGGTAATGATACGCTTCACCATAGGTGGTGCGGTCGCCCCGTGTCACATCCGCCTCGGTGTTCAAGCCGGGATATGGCCGGGCATCGTGGTAGTCATAATTGCGGGTTGTAATTTTTCCCTCCACCACCTGATACGCGGTCTCCATGCCCCACACCACCGCGTCCTCCTCGCCGTGCATGCCTGACGGATTACGGGCAGGCAGGTAGACGTTGAACTGGTAGTCACGCTGGTCGTCGTAAAACTCCACCACATCGATCTTTAATCGGTCATCCGCCGTCACTTTGTACCAGATACCCACTTCCGCCAGCAGGCGTTGGATAAAGCGCAGGTCATCTTCGCCATACTGCATCACCTGTTCCCGCCTCGGGTAGCTGTATGCCAGGCTGAACAGGAAATCCTGCCCGCGAAATCCATGACGATCCCGCAGGATTTTCTCCACAATCTCCGGCACCGACAGTTTTTGGTAGATGGCGTATTGATGGCTTCTCGCCAGCAATGCCAACCGTGGCTCTAGCGTCACTTCATAGCGGCTTTCATCCGGTGAGGTGGAGAGCAGTTTAAAGCCGCTGATCACCCCGTAAACCGAGCGCAATGGCGCCGGGGGTTCGATCGGCCAGCCCCGTATCCCCAGATTGATCTCAGGCGAAGTCAGGGTAAATGCAGCCTGCTGCATCAGCATCTGTGCCGGTTCAATCCCTTTCTCCACACTGGTGAATTCAATGGCATAGTGAAACGGCTGGCTTAAGGCTTCCTGCCCGGTAAAGGCCAACACATCCAGCGGGGCTTTATTGTGCCACACTTTTAGTCTGTAACGACTGTGATCAAAGATAATCACCGGTGTTGAATACGTCATATTTTCTCCTAAATCTTCTGCGATCATGAGTAAATGATAAGAACTCAATATAGGGCCATGTCATTATGGTTATATCGGGAAGTAACCCACACCGGTATTTCCCGGTCGGCAGTTAAGTAAACCGTAGATATTTACCCGGACTATGCATGTTTTCGTAATACATCAACACATGAACAGGATGAGCGATTTTTAAATTTTCCTATCTTCTTGGCGGGTGCTTATAAAGATCAACTCTTTTTTTCAAAAAAATACGATTTTTAATGTACCCTCTTATCTCTGTCGATATAGCGGCATGTTGAACAAGATATTTAGACTCCATAAACAGTAACATGACATTTATTGACAAAAATAAGCTTGCATTGATTGCCATAAAATGAGAAGGACTTGAGCATTCTGTTATAATCAGATAATCCCCCATAAGAGCAATATCCTATTTTCATTCCTATTCAATATGTTACATGGATTTCAATTTCATTATTCCTTTTTAAATATCACGCATCAATTCACTGTAAAAAAGAATAATTCTCATTCATGCTATACTAATAACAAGATATCCAGTGATGCAAGATAAAAAAACAGACCAACCTCATTGCCACAAGGCAAGTGTAAAGGCGCTACCACGAATACAATCCGATGGATTAATCAGAATATTGTTAATGATACTCTGTCAGGATATCTACCCTTTTACTGTCCCAAGAATTAGCAATTCGATTAACCGATTCAAACAACCTATTATCAAGAATGAGTGTAAATTACATTTCATGCTGATATGCCCACCATTTATTCCTTAATCTTCTACAACAAGATAAATTATTTATAGAGCAAGACAATTCTCTTAATTAGCCGATAATAAAGTCAAGACTTTTTTATCATAAAATGTCTCTCGTTTAATTTTCATTAAACTTCAAAATAAATCACTAAACGTTTCCCAGTAAAACAGTCAACAATCCCAATGAATATGATATTCATTGATAACATGCTCATTTGTTTTTAATGAGAATTTATTCACAAAGATAGAGATAAATGAGTACTAAGACGTGGCAAATAATTACCAATTAATCAATAAAGTAACTTTTTGATGTTAAATAAATTCATCAAGTAATGGAACTATCTACCTTGTTAAGCTGTCATAAATTGATGAGATTCATTCCCCTATAATTAAGGATAGAAACTATAATGCTAAAACAACTTATCTCAGCTACTCTGATTTTTATACTGTCAACTGCTGCACTCGCAGGAAAACCACAAAACTATCTCTACACTTCATCCGATGAGCTCGATCAATTACGTCCTCTGTTAGAACGTCAAGACATTGATGGTGTACAAATTGTTTATAACTGGAAACAATTGGAGAGTGAGCCGGGGAAATATGATTTTTCCGCCATCGAAAAAGATCTGTCGTTGCTTAATAGAATAAAAAAGAAGCTGTTTATTCAGATCCAAGATCGCTTTTTTGAGAAAAATGCTCGCTACATTCCATTTTATCTCCAACAAGACACAAAATATCAAGGCGGTTTAGTTGCTCAAGTTGATAATCCCGGTGAAGGCAAAGCACAAAGTTATGGTTGGGTCGCTATTCAGTGGAATACAGCGTTGCGCAAAAGCTATCAGAATCTGCTTTCCGAACTGGCAAAAGAATTTGATGGCCGTATTGCCGGGATTAATCTACCAGAAACCGCCGTTGATATTGATATGAAACAGGATAAGACTGGTTTTAGCTGTGACCGCTATTTTGCCGCCGAACTTGATAATATCAAATTTGCCCGCCAGGTATTTAAAAAATCCTACGTGGTACAATACGTTAATTTCTGGCCATGTGAATGGGATAATGATCATCAATATATGTCTCGTTTTTTTAACTTTGCGTCGAAAAATAAGATCGGTCTCGGCGGCCCCGATATCGTACCGTATCAACCTGCTCAGATGAAAAACGCTTATCCCTTTTTCAATCGCTACAAGGGCAAACTGGATTTGGTGGCAATGGCAGTCCAGGAGCCCACACTAACCTATACCAACCCAAAAACCAAAAAACCCTTCACTCAGCAGGAGTTTACCGATTTTGCCGAAAGCTACTTAGGGGCGAACATCATTTTTTGGAGCGCCACAACACCGTGGCTAAAACAATAAAACAAAAGTCATGCAGATTTGTGCATGCACAAATGGGTTGTCCTGACATCAGATGAGAATGAATAAAAATGTCAGGCTTGTCGTATACGTTGCCAAAAGGCGAGGAAACGATCCATTTTTCCTCACCATGACCAGATATTCACTCGGAATATTCAAATAAGAATTATAAATATAAGTTTATCATTTAGGTACAGTGAAAAGTCTTTATAATTATCTCCACATAACAACAACGCGGAGCTTACAATAATCCTCTCCGCGTAGGTGAATTTTAACTCATGTCATTGACTGAATCGATGAAACGATTAAGTACACTTGAGTGCGATTTAGATTTATAAATATAACATTGATTTGCTGCACCAGGTTTTGCAATAGGAACAAAACTCAAAGCATCTCCTCCTTCCAATTCGTCAGGATGAGAATCGGTAATAAATATATAATCTCTGGAATAAATGAAATTCATGCAGCATCCCATATTATCCATCTGACGCATATTTACTTTTCCACCACTTTGAATAACTTCTTCTTCCAGGTTTTTAATGAAACTACTTTTATAAAGTACAGGATCGCATAGCCAAGTATTACTCTTGAGCAATTGCATCACATCGCCACCAGCAATATCCAATAATTCTTTTCGGCAGCAAATTCCCAATTCAGGCCCTTTTATTTTACGAATGAGACTAAAACGGTCACTTAGTATCTTTTCTGAGCTCAGAATGAGCGTGTTGCCGTCGTAATCCACTATTTCTTCAATGTTATCATAACTAAACCGGAATATATTTACCTGGGAGCTATTTCTGTCAGCTGCTTTATATAAATAAATAAGATGTTTGTTTTTCCCCCAATCGTAATAAATATTAACTATGTTACATATACTACCACTGATATGTTTTTTAGTTATTTCTTTTTCTTGTAAATAAAGATCTTTAAGATCATTATATAATTCTAAACCATCTTTAGTCAGACTCATCCCAAATTTCTCCCTTTTGAAAAGGCGCTTCCCTAATGTTGCCTCGAAGTCTTTGATTGATTTAGCTACTGGAGGAGTTGTACGGTTCATCACTCTTGCCGCTTTACTTAAAGAACCATTTTCCACCACTGCCATGAATGCTTCTAATTTACGAGAAAAAAACATAATTCACCGTTCCTATATAACTTGTGGCTAAAATAATTTCTTTGAAATAGCCTTCACCAAATGACAGCTAAATCAAGTTTGATACTGTGAAGGCATAAATTTTGTACAAAAAAACAAATACTTCTCAAACATATACCACATAAAAAAAAGCGTATGTTCAATACATAGGTGGCTCAATAAACTCTATTATTCATGTTTATCATGGTTCAAAAATTAATCTCAACCAATCAACCATTAGAAAATATAAACATTACTAACGAGCTCAATTTTCTATCAAAGATTAGGATAGGGTTCTACATTTTTCAGTAATCAATTTTTGTAACACTTGAGATAAAAACGGTCTAACAGAGGCTGTTTCTCACCACAAATTATTATATTTTCCACAACAAATTATAATATTAGGGGGGCCGTTACTATTTCGTACTGACCATTGTCAATAGTTACTTTTTAAGATCCATCTGTTATTATTGTTCCTGTGTCTTTTTACTGGATGGCTGTAAAAGATGAAATTTATCTCTTTTAATATTAATGGATTACGTGCCCGCCCCCATCAGTTAGCTGCGATCGTCGAGCAACATCGACCCGATGTTATCGGCTTACAGGAAACAAAAGTTCATGACGAAGCGTTCCCTTTAGAAGAGGTGAGAGAACTTGGCTATCATGTATTTTATCACGGCCAGAAAGCCCATTACGGCGTCGCTCTGTTAACGCGCCAGGCGCCTCTTGCCGTATATCGTGGTTTTCCAGGGGATGATGAAGATGCTCAACGCCGTGTTATCATGGCAGAAATGGAGACCCCACACGGGCCATTGACCGTTATTAATGGCTATTTTCCACAGGGAGAAAGCCGTGAACATCCAGTGAAATTTCCGGCAAAAGAGAAATTTTATCAGGATCTGCAAAACTATCTGGAGCAAAACTTAACCCCTCAATCACAAGTGATTATCATGGGCGATATGAATATCAGCCCGACAGATCTGGATATCGGAATTGGTGAGAACAACCAAAAGCGCTGGTTAAAAACAGGTAAATGTTCTTTCCTGCCAGAAGAGAGAGATTGGATGGATCGCCTGAAAAACTGGGGCCTGGTTGATACATTCCGCCATCTCAATCCTGAATGTAACGACCAATTTTCCTGGTTTGATTATCGCTCCAAAGGATTTGATGATAATCGCGGGCTACGTATTGATTTATTGCTTGCAACTAAACCCTTGGTGGAGCGCTGTATCGCAACAGGTATTGACTATAAAATCCGTGAGATGGAAAAACCTTCGGACCATGCCCCTGTTTGGGCAGAATTTAAAATCTGATATTCTATTAACATAGAATATCAATCGTTTATTTTAAAATAACGTTAATTAATAATTGCTGCGCCCTATGGCGCAGCTGTTTTACTATTTTTTGTTGCTTTCGTTTTTTTCCCTCTTTTATCTTTAACCGGCAGTGGTGGTAAATCACGAAAAGCTGTTAAATTACGGTTCTGTTTAGCCTGCCAAATTAATTGCTGCAATGTCTCCTCAAGCGGCCCCATGAAATCTTGATAGCGGAACTGTTTTTCGCTGATTTGTGTTAACCGGGATTCCCAATGGGCGGTCATATCCGGTAAAGCAGCCATATCAGGCAATACATGAATCAACGCCCTACCCGCAGGTGTAGCATGAATATGGCGCCCTTGCTTATAAAGAAACTCCCGCTTAAACAGCAATTCGATAATGCCAGCCCGGGTTGCTTCCGTCCCCAGTCCATCTGTTGCACGAAGAACTTTTTTCAGTTCCTTATCCTGTACAAAACGGGCAATTCCCGTCATAGCAGAAAGGATAGTTGCATCAGTAAATGGTTTCGGCGGTTGGGTTTGGCGCTCTACCACCTCCCCTCTTTCACACAATAATTCATCACCTTTAGCAACAACGGGTAATGGCGTTCCGTCATTCTCTTCATCACGCTCTTTATTACCAAGCAACGTTCTCCAACCTGCCTCAGCAAGAAAACGAGCTTTAGCAATAAATTTTCCACCGGCAATTTCTAATTCAATAACACATTTACGGAATATGGCATCCGGGAAAAATTGCATCAAATATTGTCTGGCAATCAAACCATAAACATTAGCCTCATTATCCGTCAGATTTATATGACTACTTCGTGCTGTCGGGATAATTGCATGGTGAGCATCAACCTTTTTATCATCCCAACAACGATTCTTTCTATCTATTTCCAATAATTCTTGTGGCAACAGATTTGTTGCGTGAATAGATATCGCATTAAGCACTGCATGACGACCGGCAAAGTGTTCATCAGGCAAATAACGGCAATCAGAACGAGGATAAGTAATTAGCTTATGTGTTTCATACAATCGCTGACAAATATCCAACACTTGTTGCGCATTTAGGCCAAAACGCTTAGCAGCTTCAATCTGCAAAGAAGATAATGAAAATGGCAAAGGCGCGATTTCAGATTCCCGTTTATCCTGATAAGAGGTCACATAGGCTGGTTGACCGGTTATTCTGGCAACCACATGTTCAGCCAAAGGCCGGTGTATCAATCGTCCTTCTTCATCCAAAAAATCGATACAAGATTCACTTGGTTGCCAGATAGCGATAAAACGTTCATCTTTCGGCGTGACAATATGCGCTTTCACCTCAAAAAAATCTTTGGGTACGAAATGCTCAATCTCTTCATCCCTGCGGACCACTAACCCCAAAACCGGAGTCTGAACACGCCCGACAGATAATACCCCCTGATACCCTGCATTACGGCCAAGCAAGGTATAGGCGCGGGTCATATTAATGCCATACAACCAATCCGCTCTGGCTCTGGCGAGAGCTGAAACACATAGCGGAATAAAATCCCGGTTATCTCTCAACCGCTCAACCGCTCTGGTCACCGCCTGTGGATTTAGATCACTTATTAAGCAACGACGAACATTTTTACGCCTGACATCATCCAGCTTCAAAAAATCCAGAACCTCATCCACCAACAGTTGCCCTTCCCGATCCGGGTCACCGGCATGCACTATTTCATCGGCTTTTTCCAACAACGTCTGGATAATGTTGAGCTGTTTCTCAACAGAAGGTCGCGGTTTTAACTGCCATCTTTCAGGAATAATTGGAAGATCAACTAATGACCAACGGGCAAAACGACCGTCGTAGGCATCAGGTTCGGCTTGTTCCAGCAAGTGACCGATACACCAGGTAACAAACTGGTTATCGCCACAAGCAATAAAGCCATCACCACGGCGATGCGGTTTGGGTAAAATATCGGCAATCGCCCTGGCCAGGCTAGGTTTTTCTGCAATAAAAAGCCGCATGGATATTATTCATTAACCTCAATTAGTACTCTGCCTGACTGTTGCTCAGACAATTCACCAATCGCGGTCAGTTCGATGCCATGACATCGTGCAATTGCTTTCACTTCGTCCATAGCTTCTGGTAGAACAGCCAACAGCAGGCCGCCGGATGTTTGTGGATCACATAACAGTTTGCGTTGAAGTTCTGTCATTTCACCAACAAGATGACCGTAACTATCAAAGTTACGCCCGGTTCCCCCCGGAACACAACCCTTTTCAATATAGGATTCCACTTCCGGCAGTTTAGGCACTTTTGCAAAATGGAGAGTGGCCTGAACCCCCGATCCTTCACAAATTTCACTCAAATGCCCTAACAGACCAAACCCGGTTACATCAGTCATTGCGGTAACACCCGCCACCTCGGCAAAATCCATCCCCAACTTATTTAAACGACACATGGTTTCGATCGCGACGCCCTGATGTTCAGGCAACAACAAGCCTTTTTTCTCCGCCGTGGTTAATACACCGATGCCAAGCGGCTTGGTCAGCAATAGCTGGCTGCCCGCTTTCGCCGCGCTGTTCTGCTTCACTCGGTCAATATTAACGATACCGGTTACAGCCAGACCAAAAATAGGTTCAGGCGCATCAATAGAGTGCCCTCCCGCCAGCGCAATCCCAGCCCCTTTACACGCAGCCCGGCCACCTTCAATCACCTTACGGGCAATTTCCGGCGCCAATTTATCGATAGGCCATCCCAAAATAGCTATCGCCATGATGGGCTTACCGCCCATCGCATAAATATCACTGATAGCATTTGTGGCAGCAATGCGCCCAAAATCAAATGGATCATCTACAATCGGCATGAAGAAATCTGTCGTACTGACAATACCGGTCCCGTTGCCAATATCATAAACCGCAGCATCATCACGGGTTTCATTACCAACTAGTAAATGAGGGTCAAGAAATTTTTCCTGCTCACTATGTAGAATGGTTTCCAAAACTTTTGGTGAAATTTTACAACCGCATCCAGCGCCGTGGCTATATTGGGTAAGGCGAACTTCTGTTGACATAACAGACCCCGGTTACAAGTAGCTGACAAAATTGGTCATATCCGGCGGAGTAACCTTATTGGGCGCTCTTAACACAAGCGTTCCAAGGTAGAGAAAACCCACTATTTTGTCATGTTCATCACACCCCAAACCGGCACGCACAGTATTATCATCAATCCACGGACCGGTACGCCAGATACCACCAAACCCTTGAGCCACCGCCGCCATTTGCATCGCATGTACCGCACAACCCGCGGAAACCACCTGTTCCCATTCCGGTATTTTGGAATTCTCAGCCACTTTTGCAATAACAGCGATGATTAATGGCGCGCGATAAGGAGCGCTTTTCGCTTTTTCTTCCGCATCAGCGCCAAGCTGACTATCAATGGCTGCTTGATGGAGTAATCGACTAAACCGTTCAATACCTTCATCCTGCATGACAATAAAGCGCCACGGACGTAGTGCGCCATGATCAGGCGCTCTCATTCCCGCCGCCAGAATATGCTGTAATGCTTCACCTTGAGGCGCCGGGGTTGTTAAACGTGATACTGAACGTCTGTTCAACAAAAGTTCTAATGCATCCATCTTTTCTCTCCTAGATAATGTATTTTATTATAAGCTAACATTTTCTGTTTATTTGTTAACAAATAAAAGTCCCAAAAGCTGTCTTTTCAGACAATATGCCACTATTTGAAGCTGACATTTACATGTCTGATCATTAGGATAGCTTTACTTGATCCTATTTTTGGAGATGATATGCGTATTTTATGGAAGTTGATCGCAAGATTATTTAAATGGAGTTGGCGACTATTAAATTTTATTCGGGAAGTCATTTCAAACCTGATTTTTATCATGCTGGTTCTGGTTGTGATTGGCGGTTTCCTGCTTTATCAACAGCCAAACAAAACGGCAGATAGTTATCGGGGAGCATTATATGTCAATCTCACCGGTGTTATTGTGGATCAGGTCTCCAGCCGTACTCCATTGACTCAATTGAGCCGTGAACTGTTTGGCGCATCCGGCAATAAATTTCAGGAAAACTCCCTGTTTGACATTGTTGATAGCATTCGCCAGGCAAAAACCGATACCAAAATCACGGGTCTGGTGCTGAAACTTGATGATTTCATCGGCGCCGACCAGCCATCCATGCAGTATATCGGTAAGGCAATTAATGAGTTTAAAACTTCCGGTAAACCCGTTTATGCTATCAGTGATAGTTATAATCAGTCACAGTATTATCTGTCTACCTTTGCCGATAAAATCTATCTATCGCCACAAGGAACGGTTGGTCTTTATGGCTATTCAACCAATAACCTGTATTACAAATCCTTGCTGGACTCACTGAAAGTCACCGCGCATATTTTCCGCGTCGGCACGTATAAATCAGCCGTTGAACCGGTTATGCGTGATGATATGTCCCCCGATGCCCGCGAAGCTGATAGCCGTTGGGTCAACGGTCTGTGGCACAACTATCTCAATACTGTCGCTACCAACCGCAAACTCACTGTTGATCAAGTATTCCCAGGCGCTGATGAGATGATTGCCGGCTTACGTGCTGTTGGCGGAGACAATGCGCAATATGCTCTTAAACATAAGCTGGTCGATTATGTTGCGCCACGCAATGTCATTGAAAGCGACATGACAAAAGCCTTTGGTTGGGACGAAAAAAACCGCCACTTCAATGCTATCAGCATTTACGATTATGCACCGCAATTGGTGGAAGGCAGATCATCATCTAAAGGCAATATCGCCGTTATTGTCGCACAAGGCGCAATCGTCGATGGGCAGCAGACGCCAGGTATGGTTGGCGGTGACACAACCGCCGCTCAGATTCGTCAAGCCCGTCTGGATGATAATATCAAAGCCGTTATTCTGCGAGTAAACAGCCCTGGCGGCAGTGTGAGCGCTTCTGATGTTATTCGCACTGAACTGGCCGCGCTACGCGCAGCGAACAAACCTGTAGTGGTTTCTATGGGGGGAATGGCGGCATCCGGCGGTTACTGGATCTCTACTCCATCTAATTACATCATCGCAAACCAAAGTACGTTGACGGGTTCTATCGGTATCTTCGGTGTCATCACCACTTATGAAAACAGTCTGGAACATATTGGTATCCACACTGATGGCGTTTCCACGACGCCACTCGCGGGTATTTCTGTTACCAAAGGACTCAGCAAACAGTTCTCAGAGCTGATGCAGCTTAATATCGAAAATGGCTATAACAACTTTATCGGTATTGTTGCTGATTCACGCCATAAAACACGTGAAGAAGTCGATAAAATTGCTCAGGGGCATGTGTGGATTGGTCATGATGCTAAAACCAATGGATTGGTCGACCAATTAGGGGATTTCGATGATGCGGTCACTAAAGCGGCTGCATTGGCAAAATTGGATAACCCAGAGCTTGACTGGATGCAACCTGAAATGTCATTCAGTGAGTTGCTGATGAGTCAGTTGACAACAACCGCGCAAGTTATCGTACCGGAAGCGGTTCAAGCTTGGCTCCCCGCTCCACTGGCGCAGGTGGCTCAGGAAGTGAAACAACAAAGTGAGTTCTATCGCCATCTGAATGATCCACAAAATCGTTATGCATTCTGTTTAAATTGCGGAGATATTCGCTAAACAGCCCATAATAATGCCTGATTCCAGGTAATAACTCGATTAATTTAGCCTGACAAATCCCTGTCAGGCTTTTTTTCTTCTGTAATACTCCTATAATCCAGCTGATCTTTTTATGAGGTACAGTCATGCAGAAGAAGTCTATTTATGTCGTCTATACTGGCGGAACTATTGGGATGCAACACTCATCTCAGGGATACATTCCCGTTTCCGGGCATTTACAGCGTCAATTAACAAAGATGCCCGAATTCCATCGACCGGAAATGCCGACATTCACCATCCGTGAACATCAACCACTGATCGATTCTTCTGATATGACCCCAGAAGACTGGCAGTTTATCGCTGATGATATCCGAGAAAATTACCATGATTATGATGGGTTCGTGATCCTGCATGGTACGGATACAATGGCATTTACGGCATCGGCCCTCTCCTTTATGTTTGAGAATCTGAGTAAGCCAGTCATTGTCACAGGGTCGCAAATCCCACTGGAAGCACTGCGCTCTGATGGGCAAACAAACTTATTGAACGCGCTTTACCTTGCCGCTAATTACCCGGTTAACGAGGTCAGCCTGTTTTTCAATAATAAACTGTTTCGTGGGAATCGAACCGTCAAAGCACATGCCGACGGTTTCGATGCTTTTGCCTCGCCAAACTGTTCTCCATTAATGGAAGCCGGTATTAACATCAAAACTTTCAATGCCTGTTCTGCCCCTGCCAGTCATGGTGAGTTTATTACTCATCGGATTACCCCGCAGCCAATTGGCGTAATCACCATTTACCCTGGCCTTTCCAGTCAGGTTGTGAATAATATTTTAATGCAGCCGGTTAAGGCTCTCATCCTGCGCTCGTATGGCGTCGGAAACGCACCTCAGCACCCTGAACTGCTGAAAGAGCTAAAACAGGCAACAGAGAGAGGGATCGTGGTTGTTAATTTGACTCAATGCATTTCTGGCCGAGTAAATATGGAAGGTTATGCAACGGGCCATGCTCTGGCGGAAGCAGGGGTAATCAGCGGCTACGATATGACTTTTGAAGCAACTTTAACCAAGTTGCACTATTTACTCAGTCAACCCTATAGCAATGAAAAAATTCGTTATTTAATGCAACAAAATTTACGTGGTGAATTAAGTTATCCTGATAAATAATCAAGGAAAAAGATGAAAACAGCCCTATTACTTATTGATCTACAGAACGACTTCTGTACCGGCGGCGCTTTAGCCGTAGAAGAGAGTGAACAAGTCATTGTTGCGGCAAATCAGGCAATTGATATTTGTCTGAAACACAATATCAGCATTATTGCCACTCAAGACTGGCATCCGGCTGAACATATGAGCTTCGCAGTAAATTCCGGGCAACAGATCGGTGATATCGGTATATTAAACGGTATTCCACAAGTATGGTGGCCGGTACACTGTGTTCAGGGTCAGCCTGGCGCTGATTTCCATCCACAGCTAAACAAGCAAGCCATTCTCGAAATTTTCCATAAAGGTGAAAATCCACAGATCGATAGCTACAGTGCTTTCTTTGACAACGGTCATCTGAGTAAAACCCGGCTTGATGACTGGTTGCAAACACAGCAAATTGAATGTCTGTTTGTTATCGGTATCGCGACTGATTATTGCGTGAAGTTTACTGTGCTGGATGCGCTGGCATTAGGTTATGAGACTTGGGTCATTACTGATGGTTGCCGGGGGGTTAACCTCAGCCCAAATGATAGCCAATCAGCATTCAAAGAGATAAAAGAGAAAGGCGCTATATTGATAGAACTTGATCAACTAGAAAACGCTCTCCTCTGATATCAATCCAAGGCCAGGCTGAGTTTACACACTCAGCCTTTTCATCACCTACTTGCCAAAGATTATGGCTTGAATGTCGCCACCATTTCAGACTGAAAGATCGCTTTCAGTTCTTGTTTACTCTTCATCACCAACTGACCGTCAGTGCCGATCGTCATATGTTGCGGATCATGGTTATGCCTTGATTGCCATAGCATAATCATTTGCAAACTATGCTCTTTCTGCTCTACCGTTAGAGGCACGCCATCCTGCCATTTACCCAGTTCTACCGCCTGAACCAAGCGTTGATATATTTCTGGTGTCATTACAGATAACAGATCATCCAGTTCCATTGATATTTCCTCATTATTTTCCAGAATTAGCTGAAACGATTTTTTGCGTAAATTAAGATTATGTCCGCAATCATAAAAACGATTAACCTACTGTTTTTTCGCCTGTATTTTCATCAGTAAAGCTTAATGCAGCCGAGTTGATGCAAAAACGTTCTCCTGTCGGTTGCGGGCCATCAGGGAACACATGCCCCAAATGAGCGTTGCAATGACCGCAACGTACCTCAATACGGTGCATATTGTGACTATTATCATCAAGATACTTCACCGCATCATGAGTAACAGGCTGGTAAAAACTCGGCCAGCCACAACCAGAATCAAATTTAGTATCGGACATAAATAACAGCTGCTCGCAACATAAACAATGATACATGCCACTTTTCTTATTATGCAGCAATTTCCCTGAGAATGGCGGCTCTGTCCCGGCATTCTGGGTTACATGACGCTGAATATCAGTAAGTTCTTTACAAAGGGAAACATCAGGATTCTTAGCCATAACGACCACCTTAATAATAAGACTCATGTTCTCAATAAAATTGATTAATAATAACAAAAAATTAACATCACATCAGTGGAATTTATTTTAAGTGGTTAACTGAATCTGTCTATACCCTATGGATTTCAAGATGAATCGCGACGGCAAGGGAGCGAATCCCCGGGAGCATAGAGAACTATGTGACCGGGGTGAGTGAGTGCGGCCAACAAAGAGGCAACTTGAAAGACGACGGGTATATCCTACTATTTGTGATGTGACTCGCATATCTAACTAATTAACTTTCAATATCTGTCTACGCCTTGATAATGATGGGCGGCTCGATTGCCGGTACCCTATGGCAAGCGTCTAAATGGTGAACTCAAAGCTAATGTTTTTCAGCTATTGACACGATTCCGCTTGACGGCTGGCAAGGTTTTGGTAACTTTAGTAATAATTTTTAATTCACTAAAAAATAGCTGGTGGAACACTATGACTATCAAAGTAGGTATCAACGGTTTTGGTCGTATTGGCCGTATTGTTTTCCGTGCCGCACAAGAACGCTCAGACATCGAAATCGTTGCAATCAACGATTTGCTGGACGCCGAATACATGGCTTACATGCTGAAATACGATTCAACTCACGGTCGCTTCAACGGCACTGTTGAAGTAAAAGACGGCCACCTGATTGTTAACGGCAAAACTATCCGCGTTACAGCAGAAAGAGATCCAGCTAACCTGAAATGGAATGAAGTGGGTGTTGATGTTGTCGCAGAAGCAACAGGTATCTTCCTGACTGACGAAACCGCACGTAAGCACATTGCCGCTGGTGCGAAAAAAGTTGTTCTGACCGGCCCGTCCAAAGATGACACGCCTATGTTTGTTATGGGTGTTAACCACAAAACTTATGCAGGCCAAGACATCGTTTCTAATGCTTCCTGCACCACTAACTGTCTGGCCCCGCTGGCTAAAGTTATCAATGATAAATTCGGCATTGTTGAAGGTCTGATGACCACTGTTCACGCAACAACGGCAACTCAGAAAACTGTTGACGGTCCTTCTGCGAAAGATTGGCGTGGTGGTCGTGGCGCCGCTCAAAATATCATCCCATCATCTACCGGTGCGGCTAAAGCGGTTGGTAAAGTTATCCCTGAACTGAACGGTAAACTGACAGGTATGGCTTTCCGCGTGCCTACTCCTAACGTATCAGTTGTCGACCTGACTGTACGTCTGGAACAATCAGCTACTTATCAACAAATCTGTGATGCAATCAAAGATGCTGCGGAAGGTGAACTGAAAGGCGTTCTGGGTTACACCGAAGATGACGTCGTATCCAACGATTTCAATGGCGAAAAACTGACTTCCGTATTTGACGCCAAAGCAGGTATCGCTCTGAACGACAACTTTGTGAAATTGGTTTCCTGGTATGACAACGAAACCGGTTACTCTAACAAAGTTCTGGATCTGATTGCTCACATCGCCAAATAACTGAGTAACTTCCTTGCCCGAAAAGAGCTGCCCTTCCCCGGCAGCTCTTTTGTTTCAATCTGTATACAACATGCGTTATTCTTGGGTCATGCCATCGCCCAACTTTGATTCACAAGGTTATACGGATGAACGACAGAATCTTTTCATTACCGGTCGCAGAACAAATTTCTCCAGCGATTAGTCAACGAAATATAGATGGTTTCCCACTGATAGTCGTCTCTCATCCTAAAGTTCGTGGCGCAATCAGTCTGCAAGGAGCACATCTCATCGCCTGGCAACCCAGTGGTGAGGAACCGGGGTTGTGGTTAAGCAGGAAAACCATATTTGCAGCAGGTACTGCTATCCGCGGTGGTATTCCTATTTGTTGGCCTTGGTTTGGTTCCTCAAGAGCGCCAAGTCACGGGTTTGCCAGAATTCTTCCCTGGGAATTTAGCGCACATAATGAACATGAAAATGGCGTCATACTCACTTTTACGCTGAGGAACAATGAATATACCCATAAATTGTGGCCTTATGATTTTACTTTGATTGCCCGTTTCAAACTGTGTGAAACCTGTGAAGTGGAACTGGAAACCTATGGTGATTATCAAGCAACCTGTGCCCTACACACTTATCTGAATATTGGCGATATTAATCAAATTTCAGTCAGTGGCTTAGGTAAACATTTTATTGATACGGTTGCCGATAAAGAGCAATACACAACAACAGAGGATCTTATTTTCAACGGTCGTACCGATCATATTTATACCGAGCCAGAAGATTTTAATCTGATAAGGGATAAATCGCTGAAACGAACCATTGAAATTCACCATTATCATCACAGTGATGTTGTATGCTGGAATCCCGGCGCCCAACTATCGAACGGAATAAAAGATATGTGCAATGAAGGTTATAAAAATATGGTTTGTGTAGAAACAGCTCGTATCAATAAACCATTAATCTCTCAAGATGATAGTCCAGCCCATATTTCAGTTTTGATCCGTTGCCGGAAAGATTACCAGTAAATATCTCACTCATTCACATTAAAAAGACTGAATACTATTCCATGAATTCAGTCTCTATCCAATATTATCGCAGTGAGTAATTAAAAACTATATGTAACACCTGTCCAAACAATACTTGAATATGACTTATTAACCATCGGACTATCTTTAATTTCACTCGGTAAACGCTCAACACGTCCCATCATAAATGCAGACCATTCCTGGTTAAATTTATAATTGGCAGATAATTCCACATAGGGAGTCCAACTATCATCTGGAGTATATTTTTCTAGTCCGCTACGGCGCGATTCATTATCTTTGATACCATACTCATAACGATTTTGTTTTTTACTATTCCAAACCACGCCTAATCCCGGTTGTAATGACCAATCATCACTTTTAAATTCATACAAATAAGCCAGGTCAATCCTTACACCTTTACTTTTACTCAACGTATCCGCAGCAAAAGAGCTACGCAACGTACCCCAATCTTCAATATGACGATAGCTAAAACCGCCCATCATAGTATCATCACGACGATCCAGCTTTTTCATCTGCTTATCTTCATTATCTTTTGGGCGGAAACTTTGAGGATAGTAATAGACATCTAAAGATAACTGATCTTTTGGTTGATTCCACAAATAGTACCCGGCGGCTAAAGTATGAAAATAGAAATTGTCACTTTCATAATTAACCATTGGAACAAACAACACTTTATCTTTATTCTTCACACCTTTATAAGGTGATGCCTCAGCCAAAACAGAAGCGCCAATTGACCACTGCCCTGCATAAGCTAAAGATGAAGACAGACAAAAAGTGACGACTGTGGCTAAAATTTTAGCTTTGTTGATCATGATTAACTATTTCCTTTAAAACAATTATGCGATTAGCTATATCAAGTGTAAGAGATCATTTCCCTCATTTTCAAGTAATAATGTCCTATTTTTCTTAAAGAGCACAATATGTTTACTGCCCATCCAATTTTTCTGGCGAAAATAGACAGATTATACAAAACAAAAATATATTAATTTGACAAGAGCGGTAACTTATTTCCTGTAATAATACCCGTCGCTAACTACTATTTGACACACTGCCTGGTATTTAACGACATGGTATTTAATGACATAGAGATACCGGGACCCGATTTGCCAATGCACACAATAATTCATAGCCAATCGTCCCGGAAATCTCGGCCACATCATCCACCGGCAAATTTTGCCCCCATAATTCAACAGGACTGCCAATTTTGGCCTGCGGACAAAGCGTTAAATCCACCGACAACATATCCATTGATACTGTACCTAATACTTGAGTCCTAACACCATCGACAATAATCGGCGTCCCCGTCATTACACGACGGGGATAACCATCAGCATAGCCACAGGCAACTGTACCAACTCGCATAGGACCCGGTGCTGTATATTCACTACCATAACCAATTTTGTCTCCTGCTTTGAGATCCTGAATGGCAATAATTTCACTTTGCAGGCTCATCACGGCTTTCAACCCAATATCGGCAATATCTTTCCACTTTCCACTCGGTGAGGCGCCATACAGCACAATCCCGGGACGTACCCAATCTCGATGAGTTTGTGGATACCACAAAGAAGCGGCTGAATTAGCCAGACATTGAGAAATATCCAATCCATGACTGACCGAATTAATAACGTTAAGTTGTTCAGCAACACTAATCTCCTTATTATCCTTATCCGCATTCGCAAAATGTGACATTAATGTTATTTGCCCAATTTGCCGGATACGCTTTGCCGATGATAAAACCGTTCTATATTGATCCGCAGGAAATCCCAATCGATTCATACCGCTATTGAGTTTGAGATAAATATCGATTGGCTTACTTAAATTGGCCATCTCTATTGCTTTCAGTTGCCAATGACTATGCACTACCGTTATTAACCGATATTCATCAATTATCGACAAGTCTTCAGGTTTAAAAAATCCTTCCAATAGCAAAATTGGTCCCTGCCAACCCTGCTCTCGTAATAAAATCGCCTCATTAAAATCAAGTAAAGCAAATCCATCAGCCTGATCGAGATATTGCCATATGCGACTCAAACCATGCCCATAAGCATTTGCTTTAACAACAGCCCAGATTTTACTATTACCAACCTTATTACGAATAATCGCCAGATTATTTCCCAATGCATCAAGATGAATCGTTGCCGAAATCGGACGTGGCATATTCTATTAGCCTCTTAGTTCAGTGTGTAATTGGTGGCTAAATGGTGCCAATTTTGTATTAAAACCATTAACATAACGAAATACTGATAAATCATCAGACGCAATGGCGGGCTTTTTACCCGAAATAATATCAGCCAGTAATTGACTGGAACCACATGCCATTGTCCATCCCAATGTACCATGCCCTGTATTTAGGTAGAGATTGTGATATTCAGTCGGGCCAACAATTGGGGTGCCATCTGGCGTCATTGGGCGTAATCCCGTCCAAAAACGGGTCTGAGTAATATCACCTCCGCCGGGATAAAGGTCTTGTACCACCATTTTTAATGTTTCATAACGTGCTTTAAGCAGATCCAAATTGAAGCCTACAACTTCTGCCATTCCGCCCACACGAATACGGTTATCAAACCGGGTAATCGCAATTTTGTATGTTTCATCCAATGCAGTAGATACCGGAGCCCGTTCTGCATCGACAATAGGCATCGTTAATGAATAACCTTTCAGTGGATATACGGGAATTTTGACAAAATCTTTTAACAATTCAGTGGAATAAGCACCCATCGCGACAACATAGCTGTCTGCTGTCATAATGTCATCTTCGCATTGGACGCCGGTAATCCGCTGCCCTTCCACCAATAACTGTTTGACCTGTTTATTAAACAGAAACGTTACCCCTGCCGCTTCTGCCATTTTTGCCAACTCTTTGGTAAAAAGCTGACAATCCCCCGTTTCGTCGTTCGGTAATTGCAAGCCCCCCGCCAACTTGTGAGCGACATGCGCTAACGCTGGCTCTACTGTCGCCAGTTTATCCGCCGTTAATAAATTGTAAGGAACGCCTTCCTGTTCAAGAACAGCTATGTCATTCACCGCATTATCAAACTGCTTATTCGTACGGAATAACTGAAGCGTACCCTTCTGACGCCCTTCATATTGAATACCGGTATCTGCCCTCAACTGTTTGATACAATCACGGCTGTACTCTGCCAGTCGCACCATTCGGCTCTTATTTATCGCATAGTGACTGGCATCGCAATTACGCAACATCTGCCACATCCAGCGTAACTGAAACAGCGATCCATCAGGACGAATAGCCAATGGAGCATGGCGTTGAAACATCCATTTAATGGCTTTCAATGGAATACCCGGCGCTCCCCACGGGGTCGCGTATCCCGGCGAGATCTGCCCGGCATTAGCCGCGCTGGTTTCCTCAGCAGCGCTTCCCTGGCGATCAATGACAGTGACTTCATGACCTTGCTGTACCAAATACCAGGCACTGGTTACACCAATCACACCACTACCTAAAACAAGGATTTTCATCATAGCCCTCGGATGATTTAAAATTTTAGGCAAGCATAATATGCTGTTTATAAAAAACCAATATAGAACAATCATCGGTCACGTCAATAATCTATATTTATGATTTAGGTCACAATTAGATTACATTTATGCAACAGTCTTATTTGTGATTAACACATAACCAAATTATAAAAATTAATATTAAAATCATAAAATTAAGATAATAATTACAATATGAATCACATGCTAATTATTTCATATCAAGTCATTATTCTGAGTTTTTCGGCAAAAAAAGCGAATCAATTAAACAACCACAAGATACCAATAACCATCAATTAATCGAAATAAAAATTCAAATAAAAACCCAATATTTAGAATAATATTCTAAAATAGAGACATTAACGATTGGCTTGAAATTGAGTGAGAAAGAAACAAAACTCCCGGTACAGAGCATGCTGCACCGGGCCAACTCAAAATAATTTTGATTTGAAACTAATAGATTGGATAAAGCCTGAGATTAAGTAAGAATATTAACGAGATATCAGCGACAATTCAGATAAATCACCAGGCATTGTACTTTGCATACTGTGCCAAATGACGCCACTCTCTTTACCATAGTTACGAACACATTCCATGACTTTATCGTAGGATTTATCGCGGCATAATATCACCAGTTGCTGATAAAAATTCAGCGCCAATTTACGCGCTTCAGGATTAGAGAAGTAATAACGCCCCACACGGGTATATAGCCCTCTCAACCCATTGATAATCAGGCCATAAATTGGATTACCGGAAGCAAAAGCCAAACCACGGAAAATATCATAATCCAGCGAGCTAAATGATTCTGAATTATCTTCCACATTCTCTTTTTCTGCCAATACTTCCAATGACTTACCCGGATTATGCCTAAAAGCCGTGCGAATAAATATCGCCGCGATATTCGTTCTCACCGCCAGTAGGTTATCAATCAACTCAGGAACACGATCGTGATCAAGACGGGCCAGAGTCTCTAAAATATTAAGACCCGATGTTTCCCAAAAGTTATTCACTTTTGTTGGTTTGCCATGCTGAATAGTTAACCATCCATCGCGTGCCAAACGCTGCAATACTTCACGCAGGGTGGTCCTTGTTACACCAATTAACTCAGATAATTCACGTTCTGCCGGAAGAATGGAACCAGGAGGAAAACGGCCGTTCCATATACTCTCAATAATATACTCTTCCGCAAAACCTGCGGGACTTTGAGCCTTAATGACCATATTTTTGTTATTCCAACGTGATTTTTTCAACTAATAATAGATGAAATTATATCAGAATACGCAACTTCAATATAGCTATGTAGTCTAGAAAGCGTAAAGGCGGTCATAAAAACAAGCGTACTCATGCTTAACTATGACTCATTTCCCTTAAAATATTCTGTATTAAAGCGTACTATTGTTTAAAGAACACGATCTTACGAATTTAGAGGAACTTTAATTGCAATGGAAACCAGTATCCTAAAAACGGCGGTAAAAAACTTTCTCGGCAACTCGCCAGATTGGTATAAGCTAGCTATCATCACTTTTCTCATCACCAACCCATTGATATTCTTCTTTATTAACCCATTCGTCGCAGGCTGGCTGCTTGTTATTGAATTCATCTTTACGTTAGCAATGGCACTTAAATGTTACCCGTTACAACCGGGTGGCTTATTGGCAATTGAAGCGGTCATCATCGGCATGACCTCGCCTCAACAAGTGGGTCATGAAATTGCTAATAATTTGGAAGTTGTACTGTTGCTGATATTTATGGTGGCAGGAATTTACTTTATGAAGCAATTACTATTATTCGCTTTCACTAAACTCCTGCTCTCCATAAAATCTAAGCGCATGCTTGCTTTAGCATTCTGTCTGGCTAGTGCATTTCTGTCAGCATTTCTTGACGCGCTGACAGTTATTGCAGTGGTTATTAGTGTTTCCCTTGGCTTCTATTCCATTTACAACAACTTTATTACCGATCAACATGATGTCATTAATTCTAAACATGACAATCACATTGACACAGCAAAAAAGAAACAAACGCTTGAACAATTTCGTGCTTTTTTGCGCAGTCTGATGATGCATGCCGGTTTAGGTACTGCCCTCGGCGGCGTGATGACAATGGTAGGAGAACCACAAAATCTGATTATCGCCAAAAACGTTAATTGGGATTTTGTCACCTTCTTTATTCGCATGGCTCCGATTACCTTACCTGTCTTTATTTGCGGGCTGTTAGTCTGTTTTTTGGTCGAACACTTTAAACTGTTCGGTTATGGCGCAGAATTGCCAGAACGCGTCCGGCAGGTATTGGAAGATTACGACAAGAAAACCAGCGCAAAACGCACTCGTAAAGAAAAAGCGCAACTTATTACTCAAGCGCTGATTGGTATATGGCTCATTGTTGCGCTGGCATTTCATTTGGCAGAGGTTGGCCTAATCGGCCTTTCAGTCATTATTCTAACCACGTCGTTCTGTGGAATTACCGAAGAACATGCACTGGGTAAAGCATTTGAAGAGGCGCTGCCATTCACGGCATTACTGACTGTATTCTTTTCTATCGTTGCAGTCATCGTTGATCAGCAACTCTTTACGCCATTTATTCAGTTCGTATTACAGGTTTCTGAAACTTCTCAACTTTCTCTATTCTATCTGTTCAACGGCCTGCTCTCATCAGTATCAGATAACGTATTCGTTGGTACGGTTTATATCAACGAAGCGAGGGCTGCTATGCAAGAGGGGTTAATTTCACATAAACAATTTGAATATCTGGCTGTCGCCATTAATACCGGCACTAACCTACCTTCCGTTGCCACACCGAACGGGCAAGCGGCATTTCTGTTCCTGTTGACTTCGGCATTATCGCCGTTAATTCGTTTGTCTTACGGTCGCATGGTGATGATGGCATTACCCTACACTATCGTGATGACTTTGGTCGGTTTGCTGTGCGTAGAATTTCTATTAATTCCGGTCACTGACATGATGGTTCAATGGGGCTTAATTGCCTTGCCATAATCAGCAACAATTTATTTCGTAACATAATCAAAGCCGTATTGCACAGTGACTACACGCAATACGGTTTTAGTTTTTTCTCCGAAAAAACCAAATTTACCTTAATTGACTTTTTTTGTTACCTGTAAATCGGCAAAATAAGCGTTCAATTGTTTATCTTAATCTGCATGGAAAAACGGAAATGATGCGATTTTTAAACCACTGTTCTCAAGGACGAAGCGCATGGCTGTTAATGACCTTGACTGCCCTGATACTGGAAGGTTCGGCATTATATTTTCAACATATGATGAAATTACAGCCCTGCGTGATGTGTATTTATGAGCGGGTTGCGCTGTTTGGTGTGTTAGGCGCCGGGGTATTGGGTATGATCGCACCAAAAACGCCGTTACGCTGGCTGGCTATTGTTTTGTGGATCTACAGTGCCTGGAGCGGCCTGCGACTCGCATGGGAACATACCATGATGCTGTTGCACCCTTCGCCATTTAATACCTGTGATTTCTTCGTCAACTTCCCTTCATGGCTGGCGCTAAATCAATGGCTTCCTTCTGTATTTGAAGCTACAGGTGATTGTTCAGTAAGACAGTGGCAATTCCTGACATTAGAGATGCCACAATGGCTGGTCGGTATTTTTGCGGCTTATTTGATTGTTGCTGCATTAGTATTAATTAGCCAATTTTTCAGCCGTAAATAATTTCCCACTCAGACAGCTAACAATCATTGTCTGATGAATCAAATATACTCGCAGAATCATGCCTAAGGCTGCCTATAACCGGATACCCGAACGGCATGTTCCTGCTCAATATCAATTGCCTCAAATTGATGCACAGGAACCTTGCAATAACGCCCTTTCATCACAACGCTTACCATTTGCCAACTGGCAAACAGGTATTTGCGCACCATCTAATTGTATTGCTAACGCCGGTATACCCCCTGCATAAGAACAGATTGCTCTGGCATTATCTCTAAGAGCCACTTCCGACTGAGAATTTCCCGGTTGAGAATATTGTATCCTCTGATATTGGGTAGCTGTTTTCCCTGTCTGGCTACTACAACCCGTTAATACAGCAATACCAAAGAGTACTCCTAATAAGAGTGTCCGGCATCCTTTCTTATTACTGACGTTTAACATATCTCTTCTCCAGAAAACGATTCAGGGAAAACAGAAGCACCGTTAATTGTTAATTAATGCGCACTGGTGTTAGAAAGCAGGTTTATTACCATGACACCGGCGACAATAAGAGACATACCTAAAATAGCCGCCCAATCCAACTTCTGCTGATATAAGAATATCGCGGCAACAGAAACCAGCACAATACCCAAGCCAGACCATATGGCGTAAGCAATTCCTAATGGCACCACTTTAACCACCTGGGATAACCCCCAGAAAGCAATGCCGTATCCAACAATGACCAGTATAGAGGGGAATAATTTACTAAACCCATCGGAGGCTTTTAATGAAGCCGTTGCGATAACTTCGGCAACAATTGCCATTGCTAAATATGCAAATCCATTCATATCCTTACTCGCTATAGTAGAAACAACAAATCGACCAATATTAATAGACAAAAACGGATTGAATTTATCACAAACCCTTTAAGGTGTAACGTAACAAAATTGATATATTTCGTTCCTTAAATCCAATTCAAGCCTTATTTACTCCCCGCTTAAGAGGCACCGCTCAGGCAGGAAAATCGCTGGAGAGATTTTACAGAGAATATGGAAAAGTGCTAACGATAGGTTCCAGCTTTGAGATTTAGATCAGAATCATTCGCACGACACCCTTTAGGATTGCTAAGAAAACATAGCGCGGTAGAATTAAAAACGTGTACATTTATAAACTAAAAATAATCTTATCATTTTATTAAGCAATGGTGGTGATGAAACGATAAGAAAGTTATGTTGCCTAACGTTGAGTCAACATGTTAAAAACGACTACCGGAGCAAAGAAAAGAAACATTCAACCCAGTTCCTGTATCGTACAGCAATTCACTGGACAATAACATATTTCATCACCATTAATATAAGCCTTATATTATTCTTGATATCAATGGCAATGTATTTACTATTAAAAATACGCTTAGCTATTAAATGAAAACTAAGCGTATAAGCTGCATTTATCAATAAACCATCTCATCCCAGATACAATATCCTGATGTTCCCGCCATATGATGTCGACAAGTAATATTAACATACTGAACTGAAACAACTTCCTCCGGCTGGCCGTTATTATCATTAATAACATGCGGATAATTAACATTTAAATCGCAAATCTTTGCTCCAGTGAGCAAAATGGAATAAAAAAAGTTCCTGTGAACCTATTTGAGAAGTCCGATAAATATCAAACGTCAATTCCAGTTTTTCACGATTAGCTGCCGCGATCATGAGCAATGGAGAAGATTTATCTAATAGTTTAATGAAGTTTACCGGCTGGTAATTGACATGTTGAGCGACAGTCAGACCATGATTAAATTGCAACACCATAATTTGATTTTCATGTCCATTCTGATACCGATTACCAATAGAATCCAAAGTTGAACATCCTTGAGAAATAAGCCCCTGAGATTCACCTTTTATCGTCACATAAATCATATTTGCCATAGCTTTACCTACTTAGTTTACCTTATGTTCGAGTTCGCATTCTGAATTATTTTCCTTTGATTTCAAGAAGAGAATTGTAATGAATCGTTAGTTATCTTATATAAATGTAAATATTGAGGGCTTGTAGTCAGGCAAAATATACAAACGAACTTATTACACTATTGCTATCCTTTAGTATAGAAAAAACCGTAAATTAATCAATATCAACGGACAGCATCAGATTGAATTTATACATCACCTAACCCCCTATGAATTCTCACTCTGTAGAGATTATAGACCCGTTTACTATATGTTGAAGATAATCCGATTATCTGATTAAGTGACGTCATCTAAACGTTGAACCAGCATGTTAAGAAGCCACTAGCGGAACAAATAGGGTATATGAAAAGAAACATACAACCCGGTTTCTGTGTCGTACAGCAACCCGGAGGATTGAGCTTTCAAGCAAGTCTGTTATTCAGCCATTCAAATAGCGAAGCGGCCCGCTATTTTATGGAATTAAATTCAAATTACCGATTCCTGAAACCGGGACAAATTCTGCTGGTGGCAGATCCAGATTCCTATAATCCCCCACATCTCATACAGCTATTGAAACAATCTCAGTATGAAGTCAACCAATCCGTTTCAGCTCTGCCTGGTGAATCCGCAGCATTTTTGCATCGTCATTTTGGTCTGTTTCACTATGTACTGGATCAGGGAGGAACCTTAGTTGGCACCGCATCATCAATGGGTGACACTTATTTCTCCCAAATCAAAAAAAATCTGTCAAAGTTACAGAAGCTTTATCAAAAAGAATATCGGTTAAATGGGCTAAACCGAAAATTTATCAGTACCGAGTTTTATGTAGAAAGACAACTGATTATGGGTAACTTAAAGGGATTATTAAATAAAGTTGGCCGACTCTCTTTGAAAATCGACCAACATCCTAATTTAAAACATGCGCTAAAATTATCAACCAAAGCCATTGCTCACCAATGGGATAAAGCAGGGATTGGCGCGATAAAGGGATATAGTCATATAATCACCCGCAGTGCTAAAATGGTTAAATGGATGAAATATGGCGGCCGAGTTGCTATTGGTCTGGATTTTATCGATACCACCGGCCAGGTTATTGATGCCTGTAATTATGGGCAGACCGGAAAATGTGAAAAAGTGGCAATAAAGGAATATAGTAAATTTGCTGGCAGGACAGGAATAGGAGCAGGTCTTGCATATATTGGTGGAATTACCGCAGATGCAGCATGTGTTGCTCTTGGTGCTACAACTGGGGGACTAGTTGCTGGAATTTGCATTGTAGGGGGTGGCTTAGCAAGTGGTTATATCGGTAGTAAAAGTGGCGAAAAGGCTGCTGAATTCGTTGTAGATTTTTTTATAGGAAATTAACTATGAACATATTGGATTTGATAATGACAATATGTCTTTTCTTATCTCTTTTATTTTTGATTATATCAATAGCCATTTATAAAATAAATCAAAAAAAGATGGATAAAATTATTGAATTATATATAGAAGAAGGACTTTATTTACCAACAGGCATAATAATAAAACGCTTCGGAAGGATGCGTGATCAGATTCACGTCGTTTTGTTCTTCTACATGTTGTTAATCGGAAAAAAAATGAAGATAAATCAGCCTGATAGTAAATATATGCACCAAGAATCTTATTACTTTATTCAAAATCTACCCTCCAGTTTAACGCATTGGATGAAAACATGTATCATTACCACTTATATAAGTGCAGCATTTGCTCTAATGTCAACAATAATAATCTTAATTCAAAAATATTATTAATTGTGCTAAATGGATATGCGTAGCTGTCGGTAGTGTAGTAGGTGGAGCTGCCGGAAGCACAGAAGAAAATTTTTTAATCGATAAAATAGTAAGTGAATAACATGAATATCTTAATTAATACAGTTAACTTTATCATGCTTTCTTTATTTTTAGTTAGTATGTTTTTGTTGCTATCTTTATTCGTTTTTTATGGAACAAATAAAAAATCCTTCATTGAAATCAGAGATGAATATATACAAAATGGTTTTTTTTATACCACAAATTATATATGTAATATCGTTTTCTGGCTTCTATGGGAGTTATTATCTATCATGTTTCCTCCACCAGATAATAACTAGAAGAAAGACTATAATATCTCGTGCTTTTATAGGTAACTCCATCCCGCAAGAAGCATATGAGTTCGCAAAGAATATACCTAAAAAACTTGCATCAATAATGATTATCTATTATTATTTATTTTCCGCCTCTATATTTTTATTCATCTTAAGCTGTCTGCTTCTCTTGTTATACAAGTACCTAACGCATACATAAAACACACCCTATTGATTAAAACACAAATAGGAAATTAACATGAACAGATTAACTCTTATCATTATGACTATCCTTTACATTTTATTTCTTGTTTTTTTAGTTGTATCAATCATTATTTACAAAATAAATCAGAATAAGATGGATGAAATTATTGAATTATATATAGGGAGAGGGCTTTGTTTATCAACAGGCGTAAATATTGGTCGTTTCCTAGGTGTTTATGGTCAGTTTCAGGTTGCTATGTTTTTCTACATGTTGTTAACTGGAAAAAGAATTAGGATAAATAGACCTGATAGTAAATATATGTACCAAGAGTCTTACAACTTTATTCAAAGTTTACCCTCCAATTTAACCCATTGGATAAAAATATATTTCATTACCATCAATATAGGTGGAATATTCCTCTTTATATCAATGGCAATGTTCTTATTTGAAAAATACGCTTAGCTGGCGATGCAATGTGCAATGGATTATAGAAGACTATGAGATTTTTATAGAGAATTTGTTATGAGTATATTAGACCTAATAACCATCATTTCCGTTATTTTTCTCTTCTTATTTTTTATTATATCAATAACTATTTACAAGATAAATCAAAGTAAAATGGATAAAATTATTGAATCATATATAGGGAAAGGACTTTATTTATCAGCAGGCGTAAAGCTGGGCCGTTTTTTGGGTGTTTATGGTCAGTATCAGGTTGCGGTATTTTTCTATATGCTACTCACTGGTAAAAGAATGAGAATCAATGAAAAGGATAGCAAATATATGTATCAAGAATCTTATAACTTTATTCAAAACCTACCCTCCAGCTTAACTCACTGGATAAAAATATATTTCATCACCTTTAATATAAGTGGTGCATTTTTCTTCATAACAATGATAACATTTCTATTTAGAGAATATTATTAACTATACTGGACATTCAATGGGACTTTAATATGAATAGAATAACTTTTATCATCTTGGTTATTTCTTATATCTTTTTCAACCTTTTTCTCATTATATCAATAGTCATTTACAAAATAAATCAAAAAAAGATGGATAAAATTATTGATTTATATATGGAAAAAGGTTTTTGCTTATCAACAGCAGCATACATTGGTCATTCTATGGGTATTCATGGTCAGATTCATCCTGCCGTATTTTTCTATAAGTTATTAACAGGAAAAAGAATAAGGATAAATGAGCCTGGTAGTAAATATATGCCACAAGAATCTTATGATTTCATTCAAAACTTACCCTCCAATTTGACCCACTGGATAAAAATATATTTCATCACTATCAATATAAGCCTTGTATCCTTATCTATATCAATGGCAATATACCTATTTGAAAAATACGCTTAATTATACTGAATACTCAATGGGCTTTTATATGAACAGAATCACTTTCATCATCTTGGTTATTTCTTATATCTCTTTCAATCTTTTTCTCATTATATCAATAGCCATTTACAAAATAAATCAAAAAAAGATGGATGAAATTATTGAATTATATATGGAAAAAGGTTTTTACTTATCAACAGCAGCATACATTGGTCATTCTATAGGTGTTCATGGTCAGATTCATCCTGCCGTATTTTTCTATAAATTATTAACAGGGAAAAGAATAAGGATAAATGAGCCTGGTAGTAAATATATGCCCCAAGAATCCTATGATTTCATTCAAAACTTACCCTCCAATTTGACCCACTGGATAAAAATATATTTCATCACCATTAATATAAGTTTTATATCCTTCTTTATATCAACAGTAACGGCTTTATGTCATAAATACTCTTATATTTTTAACTGAATTCAACTCAAAATACGCACTAAAATTTGGAGATCACATTAAGAATAAAAATGGATAATGTAATGGATAAATCTGCTATTGAGTATTTTTTGGAGATGAATATGCACAGAATAATTCCTCTTGTTGTTATTATCTCTTAATCAGTTTATTATCTTTCGCTATTGGAATAGTATTTCTTACATATGATAAATATATCTTACCGTTTTTTAATTAAGACTTTTTTAGAAGAACACGTAGCCAGGAAGACTATAGGTAACTATGGATTTGAGAAAGCTGCGGAATTTACTGTAGATTTTTTATAGGAAATTAAATATGTGCATATTGGATTTGGTAATGACCATATGTTTTTTCTTATCTCTTTTATTTTTGGTTATATCAATAGCCATTTACAAAATAAACCAAAAAAAGATGGATAAAATTATTGAATTATATATAGAAGAAGGACTTTATTTACCAACAGGCATAATAATACAACGCTTCGGAAGGATGCGTGATCAGATTCACGTCGTTTTGTTCTTCTACAGGCTGTTAACTGGAAAAAAAATGAAGATAAATCAGCCTGATAGTAAATATATGCACCAAGAATCTTATAACTTTATTCAAAATCTACCCTCCAGTTTAACGCATTGGATGAAAATATGTACCATTATCACTTATATAGGTACAGCATTTTTTCTCATATCAACAATAATAATCTTAATTCAAAAATATTATTAATTGTGCTAAATGGATATGCGTAGCTGTCGGTAGTGTAGTAGGTGGAGTTGCCGGAAGTAAAGCAGGATATTTTTTAATTGATAAAATAGTAAGTGAATAACATGAACATCTTAATTAATACAGTTAAATTTATCATGATTTCTTTATTTTTAGTTAGTATGTTTTTGTTGCTATCTTTATTCATTTTTTATGGAATAAATAAAAAATCCTTCACGAAAATCAAAGACGAATATATAAAAAATGGGTTTCTTATACCACAAATCATATATGTAATATCGTTTTCTGGCTTCTATGGGAGTTATTATCTATCATGTTTCCTCTACCAGATAATAACTAGAAAAAAAAACTATAATATCTCGTGCTTTTATAGGTAATTCCATCCCACAAGAAGCATATGAGTTCGCAAAGAATATACCTAAAAAACTTGCATCAATAATGATTATCTATTATTATTTGTTCTCTTTCTCTATATTCTTATTCATTTTAAGCTGTCTAATTCTCTTGTTATACAAGTATTTAACGAATACATAAAACACACCTTATTGATTAAAACACAAACAGGAAATTAACATGAACAGATTAACTCTTATCATTATGACTATCCTTTATATTTTATTTATTGTTTTTTTAGTTGTATCAATCATTATTTACAAAATAAATCAGAGTAAGATGGATGAAATTATTGAATCATATATAGGAAAAGGACTTTACTTATCAGCAGGAGTAAAGTTGGGCCGTTTTTTGGGTGTTTATGGTCAATTTCAAGTTGCTATGTTTTTTTACCAATTACTCATTGGAAAAAGAATGAGAATCAATGAAAAGGATAGTAAATATATGTATAAAGAGTCCTACGACTTTATCCAGAGATTACCGAAAAATATGACAAGTTGGTTAAAACCCTATATTTTAACCACATCCATCAGTATATTATCTTTCTCTATCGGAATGATATTTGTTTTATATTTCAAATACATCAAATAGACTATAAATTTATATTTAACATTAATAATAGCAGAGTAAAACACATCATTTTATTTATTTTTCATATTTCATTATCTATTTTTATGATTATATTTATAGCCATTTGCAAAATAAATAAAAAAAGATAAAATAATTTAATTATATATAGAAGAAGGGTTTTATTTACCAATAGGAATAACGATAAAACGCTTCGGAAGGATGCGTGATCAGATTTACGTCATTTTGTTATTCTACATGCTGTTAATCGAAAAAAGAATGAAGACAAATCAGCCTGATAGTAAATATATGCACCAAGAATTTTATTACTTTATTAAAAATCCACCCTCCAGTTTAACTCATTGGATGAAAATATGTATCATTACCACTTATATAGGTGCAGCATTGATTCTCATATCAACAATAATAACCTTAATTCAAAAACATTATTCATCGTGTTAAATCTATTTAAGAGGCTCAATAAACATCAAATGTCAGTTCCAGTTTTTCACGTGTTAGCATCCGCTATCATTAACAATGGTGAAGGTTTAATGACGTTTAGCATCTAGAATATAGGCAATCCTCATCTCCCATACAGAAAAAACTGTCAATTCATCCGCATTAACAGGTAAAAACGGGCGGAAGCTATCACAAACTCTTTAAGGTGTTAAGGTAACAAAAATGGTATACTCCACCGCCTAAATCCCATTTAAACATTATTTACAGAGCGTCCGTGGTGGATCAGAAACAACAATATAACCTGAACAAATTACAGAAACGTTTACGCCGTGATGTCGGTCAGGCAATCGCTGATTTCAATATGATTGAGGAAGGCGATCGCATTATGGTCTGCCTTTCTGGTGGTAAAGACAGCTATACCCTGCTGTCCATCCTGCAAAATCTGCAAAAAAGCGCTCCGGTTAATTTCTCACTTGTCGCAGTTAATCTGGATCAGAAACAACCCGGTTTTCCTGAGCATATCCTGCCCGCTTATCTGGATGAACTGGGTGTCGAATATAAAATTGTCGAAGAAAACACTTATGGCATAGTGAAAGAGAAGATACCCGAAGGTAAAACAACTTGTTCTCTCTGCTCCCGCCTGCGCCGTGGCATCTTATATCGTACAGCCACTGAGTTGGGCGCCACGAAAATTGCATTAGGCCATCACCGTGATGATATTTTGCAAACCTTATTTCTCAACATGTTTTATGGCGGCAAACTAAAAGGTATGCCGCCAAAGTTAATGAGCGATGATGGTAAACATGTTGTTATTCGCCCTCTCGCCTATTGCCGCGAGAAAGATATTGAACGCTATGCAACCGCTAAAGCATTCCCGATCATTCCTTGTAATCTCTGTGGTTCACAACCCAATCTGCAACGTCAGGTTATCAAGGATATGTTACGGGAATGGGATAAGCGTTATCCCGGCAGAATTGAAACCATGTTTCGTGCGGTACAAAATGTCGTTCCATCACATCTCAGCGATTTTAATCTATTCGATTTTAAAAATATCACTCACGACAGCGAAGTGATTGATGGTGGCGATCTCGCTTTTGACCGCGAAGAATTACCCATACAACTCGTCAGTGATATAGAAGATCAACCCGATTATCAATCAGAACGACTGGATGTTATTGAAGTCAAATAGCTATTCTTACTGCCTATCCCAATAGCAGGATCTTAATCATACCGCTCTGGATATATCTCAGAGCGTTAATTTCCTCTTCTCTTTCGCCTTGATTTTTATTTATTTTCCTCCACAAAAATGAAAAATAAAAAAAAAGCCGACATTAGAAATTAACATCGGCACAAGAATGGGCAATTATTCTGTATAAAGACTTATGTGAGAAAAACTACAATTACGGAGAACAACGTTCATCGCTTAACGTTGTTTTCACCTGCGAGAGTTATCATGCCTCAATGAGGCTTGGTGAATATTGATATATCTCAAATTAAGAACCGATTTTTGTAACACTTTCTTGCAGCCGTGTTTCATCTCTCCAAATATACCCGTTATCTTTCAAGTTGCCTCTTTGTTGGCTGCACTCGCTCACCCCGGTCACATAGTTACCTATGCTCCCGGGGATTCACTCCCTTGCCGTCGCGATGCATCTTGAAATCCTTAGGGTATAACTATTTAATTTTCATAGCCATTTACTTCTTTTTAACCACCAGGCAACAAATATAATCAATCCCAATAACAGCAAACAAAAAATACTAAAACCCAGATGGTTTTCATTACCAGGAATACCGCCAAGGTTGACACCAAATAATCCAGTCAGGAATGTTGTCGGTAAAAAAATCATGGCAAATAATGACATAGTATAAGTACGACGGTTCATCGCATCCGCCATCATGGATGTAATTTCATCTGAAATAATCGCTGTGCGAGCAATACAACCATCCAAATCATCCAATTCCCTTCCCAAGCGGTCAGATATTTCCTGCATTCGATGACGATCTTCATCACTCATCCAGAGTAATCTTTCATTGGCGAGACGAGCAAATACATCTCTTTGAGGCGCCATATAACGGCGCAGAATAATCAATTGTTTGCGCAGTAAAGCTAATCCACCCCGCCCCGGTATCCGTTGCTCAAGAATCATATTCTCAAGCTCAATAAGGTTGTCATGCAGATCTTCAATAAAATTACCCACTTCATCGGTTATTGCATCAGCCATTTCAACCAACCAGTGCCCGGTCGTTTTCGCGCCTATTCCATTCTGTAAATCACTCAGTACCTGTTCAAGTGAATGAACTTTACGATGGCGACTGGAAACGATAATTTCAGAATTAATATAAATACGGAACGTGACCAGTTGATCGGGACGTTCACTTTTATTGCTATTAATTGTTCGCAGCGTAATCATCGTACCATCTCCGGTACGAACTATTTTCGGCCTAAAACTCTCTCCGGCCAGCCCCTTTTTGACTGTTTCCGGCAACAAATCAGTGTCCATTATCCAGCGATAACTTTTGGGATTGTGGTAATCCAGATGTTGCCAGAAAGGTTGAGCTGGTGTGGCTAATCCATTCATATCAATCGGCGTCATACCGCCTTGACCATCAAACTGACAAGCATAGACTGCATCAGCCTCTTGCAATGATGAACCATAAATGGTTTCCACATCCAGCTCCTTACCCTTAGTGCTTAATTATGTACATAGTGTGACTATATGCCACGTCTTCTGGATTGGTGATCGGGTATCCTTTTAACCAAGGTTTTATCAATCTGCCGTTAGTGTATTGATAAATCGGCGCGATAGGCGCCTGTTCAGCAATCATTTGCTCCGCTTTGTTATAGTCATCGTTTCTTAAGCCGTCATCTGTTCGCAAGCTAGCAGATTGTAGCAGTTTGTCATAATTTGCCTGATGGAATTTAGCAATATTGCCACTATGCGTTGACGTTAACAGGCTTAGAAATGTAGAGGGTTCGTTATAATCACCCACCCAAGATGCACGAATAACATCAAAATTACCCGTATTACGGCTATCAATATAAGTTTTCCATTCCTGATTCATCAAACTCACTTGCACCCCCAGTTTTTTCTTCCACATAGAGGCAATAGCAATCGCAATTTTCTGGTGGTTTTCGGAATTATTATAGAGCAGAGAAAGTTTCAATGGATTGTTCGGCCCGTAACCAGCCGCTTGTAATAAAACCTTAGCCTGTTGGTCCAGTTCTGCCTGTGTATGTTGTTCCATGTCACTGAGCGCAGGATGAAAACCCGCCGTCACATCCGGCGTAAAATGCCAGGCTGGTTTTTCTCCTGTCCCCAGAACTTTTTCCGCAATGACTTTACGGTCAATTGCCATAGAAAGCGCTTTACGCACTCTGACATCATTAGTGGGCGCGCGTTGGGTGTTAAAAGCGTAATAATAGGTTCCTAACTGATCCGGCGTATAGACTTGCCCGGGTAATTCATGCTGCAATTTTTTATACATATTTTTTGGGAAGGATTCGGTGATATCCAAATCATCCGCCAGATAGCGTTTAGTCGCGTGTGATTCCTGATTAATGGGTACAAATGTGACTTTGGTTAGGACGGTTTTTTTATGCTCCCAATAATAAGGGTTTGGTGTCAAAACGATTTTTTCATTAACAATTCGATCATGTAATTTGAAAGCGCCATTTCCCACCAAATGATCAACCTTGATCCACTCTTTCCCATATTTCTCTACTATTTTCTTATTTACCGGATAGAGACTGAAATTCGCCGTCAGGTTGGGAAAATAAGGCACTGGCCGGTTTAACATCACTTTTAATGTGTGCTTATCAATAGCCTCAACACCCAGTTTTGTCGGCGACAGTTTGCCGTCAATAATTTCCTGAGCATTTTCAATACCCGCGAGTGCGGTAAACCAAGCAAAAGAAGAGGTGTTAGCCGGAGTGACCAACCGCTGCCAACTATACACAAAATCTGTCGCAGTAACCGGTTCGCCATTTGACCAACGGGCATCAGAACGCAATGTAAAAAACCAAGTTTTGTTGTCCACGGTTTTCCACGCTGTTGCGACGCCGGGAATGGCCTTTCCATACGCATCCTGATTCACCAACCCTTCAAACAGATCACGCTGAACTTGCGCTTCTGTCAGGCCCACGGCATTAATCGGGTCTAAAGACGCCGGTTCGTCCTTTAGGTGACGCACCAGTTCCTGTTTGTCATTAAGCTGAGTGCCCGGAGGAACCTCCGCAGCAAAAGCAGAAACAGTGATAAGAGAACTCTTGATAAGTAGTGCACAAGAAATCAGATTGAAATAACGCATAAGGTAATAATCTGCCCTGTTATAAAATAAATATTCCGTTGTTAAATTATAAGCCATTGTCGAAATGACACAATCAGACAATTTTACTCTCACAAGTACTATTTTTGATGGGCAAGAGCCGAATATTCTTCTACACTGGGCAATCGTGGTTCATTTATCAGAGGAAGAAAACGATGACACAAACAGTAAAATTTCAAGGCAATGATATCTCCGTAAGCGGCCAGTTCCCAAAATCAGGGGAAAAAGCGCAAGATTTTACTCTGACAGCCAAAGATCTCTCCGATGTCTCTCTTAGCCACTATGCCGGAAAGCGTAAGGTGCTGAATATTTTCCCAAGTATCGATACCGGTGTTTGCGCGGCATCAGTACGTAAATTCAATCAGGCAGCGAATGATTTGGAAAATACTGTCGTTCTGTGCATTTCCGCCGATCTGCCTTTTGCTCAGTCCCGTTTCTGTGGCGCGGAAGGGTTATCAAATGTCGTCACGCTCTCTACCCTGCGTGGCAGTACTTTCAGTGAAGATTATGGCGTTGCCATCAGCAACAGCCCTCTAAGTGGTCTCACAGCCCGTGCTGTCATTGTGCTTGATGAAAACGATAACGTGATTTATAGCCAACTGGTGGATGAAATCACTAATGAGCCAGATTACGATAGCGCACTGGCTGTACTGAAATAGATCCCGTGATTTATATAATGCCCACTTCCGGTGGGCATTAATTTACTCGTCATCATCCGGTTCATATTCAGTAGCATGTTTCCTGCTACTCAGGCCATATTCTCTCAGTTTATTAGCAATCGCAGTATGCGATACCCCAAGACGTTTAGCCAGTTTACGCGTGCTTGGGTAGTGCCGATAAAGACGCGTCAATACTGAACGTTCAAAACGTTTACTGATTTCATCCAGAGAACCGTTGAACACATCTTCACTAAAAGACACCTCTGTTTCAAACTCCGGTAGTTGTATATCCCGCGGCGTCAGCTCCATATTTTCGAGCTGAGTCAATGCCCGATAGATGGAATTTTGTAACTGCCTTACGTTACCGGGCCAACTGTAACTGGTCAGGAAATGGGGAAGTTCCGGGGACAGTTTAGGCTTCAATACCCCCTGTTCTTCAGCAAAACGCTCAATAAAATACTCCACCAGCGGCATAATATCCGTTTTACGATCACGCAACGGCGGAAGTGTAATCGCCAACACATTAAGGCGATAATAGAGATCTTCGCGAAATTCCCCCCGTTGGACTAATTCAACCAGATTTTTTTGCGTAGCACAGATAACCCTGACATTCACTTTGACTTCGTTTTCTTCCCCTACTCGGCGAAAAGTCCCATCATTCAGAAAACGCAGGAGCTTAATTTGCATCTGTGGCGACATTTCACCAATTTCATCCAGTAAAACAGTGCCGCCATTAGCCTGTTCGAAGAAACCTTTCTTTCCTTCAATCGCATTAGGATAAGCGCCGGCAGCATAGCCAAACAGCTCACTTTCTACTACATCATCCGGCATCGATGCGCAGTTCAACCCCAAGAAGGGTTGCTTTCCGCGTAAGCTGTGCAAATGACAGGCTTTTGCCAGAATATCTTTGCCCGTTCCTGTCTCGCCAATTAGCAGCAATGGCGCATCCAGCATCGCCATTTTACGAGCCTGTTCAATAATTTGAGTCATTTTTGGGCTAACAGAGATAATTTTCTTAAACTCACTCCCGTCATTGACAGCCAGTTTTTTCAATTGATTCCCTATTCGAGCAGCAGATTTGAGCATAATCACCGTGCCAACACACTGCATTTTCTGCTTTTCATCCATCAGTTGGATGGGCGTAATATCCATCAGGTAGTCCAAACCCTTGAGAGTTATCCTTTCCACTCGTTGTTGGACATTTTTATTTTCAAACCAGCGTGAAAAGTTATAACCGCTGATAAACTGTCCGATAGGCTTTTGATAAGTTTGTTCCTCACTCACACCAAACAACTTAAACACCGCAGAGTTAGCAAGCTCAATATTTCCTTTCAGATCAACTGAAAAAACAGGCTCAGGCAAGGACTCCAACAGTGCGCACATCGCTTTGTGTTCTCGTTCCGAAGGCATAAAAGAGACGGTACGAACATCAATAACACCGTTAATACGGCGAATTTCCGCCATCAATTTACGAAATACATTGAAATCAACAGGTGAAAAATTAAGGTAAATCCGGCCGATTTGGGATATTTCTATCCCTTTTAAATCAATATTCTCTAATACCAGTAGATCGAGTAATTCACGGGTAAGCCCAATTCGATCATGGCAAATAACTTCTAAGCGCATCTGTTTTGACCTTATTTACACTAATACATATAATTTTTTAAAATACTACTCTCTACGATTATTCATATGAAGCATTCTGTCAGTAAAAATTGACCAGACTCCGGTTTTTTCAATGTCGTAAATAACATAGCATTTGAAACTTTCACTAAAATAAACAAATTCTACAATTGATTATAAGGCAGATTAATAAAATAACGTAAAACGTTTTTGTTATCTGGATATTTTGTGCCTTCATATAGAATTAAAGTATATATCATTTAATCAACTATATTCTTAGATTTATTTGGCAGGATATTCTTAAGTTGAGTGATTAGCTGACGACGGAAATCTCCTAATTTAGGTTTATCACCTTCTATCCAAGGTAATGGTCTGCATAATTCCATCGCTTTAATACCCAACCGGGCGGTCAGTAAACCTACACCGATCCCTTGGGCGGCTCTGGCAGAAAGACGCGCGGTGATATCCTGCGATAACCAATCCATACCCACTTCCCGCACCATTTCTGAGACACCAGAAAAAATAATATTCAGCAGAACAAGGCGGAAAAGTCGAATACGACTGAAATATCCCAGTTCAATACCATATAAAGCTGCAATTCGATTAATTAGCCGGATATTACGCCAGGCAATAAATGCCATATCGACAACCGCCAACGGGCTAACAGCTATCATTAATGCCGATTCCGCAGCATAGCGGCTGATTTCCGTTCTGGCTTGGGCATCCAAAACAGGTTGAACCCATTTACTGTACAACAACACCACTTCACGATCGTTATGTGTATCATGTAAAGCGGCCCGCCAGCGCTGTAACGCAGGGTTATGCTGTTCGATACCCGCTTGACTTGCCAATCTCTCACAAAATTCTCGGCCTTTACCCACACCATGATGCTGTAATAACGCTTTCGCCGTATCGCGTTCTTCAGACCGCATTCTTAACCGATAAAGACGACGCCACTCACTGGCAAGAGAACCTATACCGGCAAAGACAATCATGCCCCCTGCCGCCGCGGCACCTAATGCGCTCCAATCCTGTTGCTGCCATGATTGATAAATCCACTGCACAAACTGAGCAACAGCGCTCACGCCCAGTAAAATCAGAGCGCCATATACCATTTTACGCCAGCAACTACGCTTAGGTTTCAGCGCTGCGTTAACTATCCCTTCTACCTGACCTTCACGCTCTTCCGTCTCAAGCTCTGGCGATACAGAATAGAAATTGACCATATCTTTTTCATCGAAAATCTGAGCGGGTTTTAAAACCGGCTCTTGTGGCCCTGATAAGGGTTCTTCAAAGTCAATTCTTGGCTTCAAGGGTTCCGTCATCTCACTTTATCTCCCACTAAAAACTCCAGCACAGTATCTAACCGAATATGAGGCAATGGTCTATCAGTATCTACCGGACAAGGGCCAAACTCCTCGAAAGAGAAACCCTGTTTTTGCCAGAAATTATCGTCAGGTAAACGCCGCGGCACTTCACCGGGAAAAAATGTCAGTGATTTACCATCTGTAAGTCGATATCCTTTCAACGCCGGAATCTTTTCACCATGATGTTCAATCATGCCGCTTTCTGTCGCCCGTACCGATGCCAGGCCGACACAATCCATGCTGATACCTTCAAAAGCCGCATTTTGTCTGGCTTCCTGAACCAATTGTTGGAGTAAAGACACCAAATTAGCATGTTGATCCGCGGTAACATGATCCGCCTTACTGGCAGCAAACATTAATTTATCTATACAAGGGGAAAACAGGCGGCGGAAGAGAGTGCGTTTACCATAATGAAAACTCTGCATTAATTGGGTCAGCGCCAAGCGCATATCATTAAATGCTTGTGGTCCACTGTTCAATGGCTGTAAACAATCTATCAACACAATCTGCCGATCAAAACGTAGAAAATGTGTTTTATAAAACCCTTTCACAACCGACTGACAGTAATATTCAAAGCGCTGACGTAACATACCGATATTGGTGTGTTGATCTGCCTGAGCAAATTGTGATTCAGTGATAGGGTTGATATCCGGCCACGGGAAAAATTGTAAAGCCGGAGCGCCCATCATATCACCGGGCAGAACGAATCTCCCCGGCTGAATAAAATGCAACCCTTGCTCTTTGCATTTAATCAAATATTCCGTATAGACCTGAGCAATAGCAGCCAATAGATTCTCATCTGCGGGCGCCTGTGGATCACACTGTTTGCAAAACTCCAGCCAAGGCTTTGCCCATTCAGCTCTTTGTCCCTGCAATAAGCTATTCATCTGGTGGGACCATGTTAAATAACTTTGTGCCAACATCGGTAGATCTAACAACCATTCACCGGGATAATCCACAATTTCCAGATATAACGTGGCTGTTTCTTTAAAATGACGCAGCAGAGAATCCTCAGAACGGTAACGAAGCGCCAGACGGATTTCGCTGACACCCCGTGTCGGGGTCGGCCAGGCAGGTGGTGTGCCGTAAAGTGCGGTCAACCCTTCATCATAAGTAAAACGAGGAACGCCTAAATCGCGTTGAGGAACCCGTTTTACACCCAACAAGCGACCGTCACGCACAGCAGAAAATAGCGGCAATCTTGCACCACTATGGAGGTTAAGTAACTGATTAACCAAAGATGTGATAAACGCTGTTTTCCCACTACGACTTAATCCTGTCACCGCTAACCGTAAATGGCGATCCATCCCACGATTAACCAACGCAGTTAATTCATTTTGCAGCCGTTTCATATCTCCCCTGTGATAAATATTGCGATCAATCAATACGTGTTTGCAAGGCTTCACGCTAAAGCTGCATCTCTTGTTTGGCCAATTTATGAAAAACCCAAACCGTGTTAGGGTCATCGGCTTCATTGAAACTCTGTTTCACTTGTTCCCGGAACCAATTACTGTGTTCCGCCGCTTCATGAGTTCGTTGCAACACTAATGACCCCACAATTAGCCCAAATCATCCCTTAATTACTATCAAATCAAAGCTGCCTGAAACGACTGCGAACACTGAACGTTTCTGAGGTAACATAACGTTCCATTTGGCGTAGACGAACCTCTCCCGATTTCAATTGATAATCAATTTCATTCAGCAAGTTTTGCGCTGAAAAATGGGCCTCTTGGGTATAACCCGGCGGTGCCGGGTCAAGGACGAAAACCAGTACAATATAAGCGACAACCGCAAAACCAAACAGGCCAAAAAAGAGTGACAATACCGCGATGACACGAATCAAGCGCACCGGTACATCAAAATAATCGGCCAGCCCGGCACAAACACCTTTAATTTTGCCCTTTTCGGGTATTCGATACAGTTTCCTACGGTTACTATTCGACATTATGATTGCCTCCAATCAGGATGTTCTGCATCCAGAATATCTTCCAATGTTTTGATTCGTGTCTGCATATGTTGTACACGCTCTGCCAGACGCTGAATTTCATTCTGATCCAACTGGCTGTGATTGGAATTCCGGCTGTTATAATGCAACCACAACCAGATGGGTAACACAAAAAGTACAAAGATAGTCAGTGGAATGCCGAGAAATATCGAGCCCATCACTTTTCCTTAAACGGTTAGTTGAGTGCGCCAACACTTAATGTTGTTCTTTATTAGCATTTATTTTAGCTTTCATTGCCGCTAACTGCGCACTGATTTCATCGTCTGCTTTTAATTCAGCAAACTGTTGATCCAGAGATTTTTGTTTTCCCATGCCCACGGCTTCTGTTTCCGCTTCCATATGATCGATACGCCGCTCAAATTGCTCGAAGCGAGCCATTGCCTGATCAATTTTACCGCTGTCTAAATGATGACGAACTTGTCGGGAAGAGGCCGCCGCCTGATGACGCAAAGCTAACGCTTGCTGTCTTGCTCGGGTTTCACTCAGTTTATTTTCAAGCTCCACAACCTCCCCTTTCATCCGCTCAAGCGTCTCTTCCAGTATGGTTAATTCATGTTTCAATGTATCCACTAAAGCAGCTGCTTTCTGTTTTTCGATCAGCGCTGCTCGCGCCAAATCTTCTCTCTCTTTATTCAACGCCAGTTCCGCTTTTTCCTGCCAATCGTGCATTTGTTGTTCACCTGCGGTAATACGGCGAGACAACTGCTTTTTCTCTGCCAGAGCGCGGGCGGAAGTTGAGCGAATTTCAACTAAAGTGTCTTCCATTTCTTGAATCATCAGACGAATCATTTTCTGCGGATCTTCCGCTTTATCCAATAATGAAGAGATATTGGCATTCACGATATCAGCAAAACGAGAGAAAATACCCATAATAAATTATCCTCTTTGGTTAAGGTTAGTTAATACTATTCATGTCACTCCTATAATTTATTATCAAGAATCGTGCCAACTTTTTATTTGTTCTATTCTCATGAAATACAAAGAGAATTTTTTATTTGACTTTTTATCACAACAAAATAAAGTGGTATAAATAACCAATTATTGGTGAAAATAACCATGAATGACGCCACAGAAAATCTATTAGGTGAAGCAAACAGCTTTGTCGAAATCTTGGAACAAGTATCCACACTAGCAAAATTAAGCAAACCCGTTATTGTTATTGGGGAACGCGGAACCGGCAAGGAGCTGATTGCCCGCCGTTTGCATTATTTATCCCCTCGCTGGCAAGGGCCATTGATCTCCCTAAACTGCGCGGCGTTGAATGAAAATTTATTGGATTCAGAGTTATTTGGTCATGAGGCTGGCGCATTTACTGGCGCACAAAAAAAGCACCAAGGAAGATTTGAACGTGCCGATGGGGGAACGCTATTTCTTGATGAGTTGGCAACCGCACCAATGCAAGTTCAGGAAAAGCTATTGCGCGTCATTGAATATGGGCATCTTGAACGCGTTGGCGGCAACCAACCATTACAGGTCGATGTTCGACTAATATGCGCAACCAATGATGATCTGCCCGCAATGGCCGCTAAGGGGCAATTCCGCGCTGATTTGCTCGATAGACTGGCTTTCGATGTGGTCGAAATTCCTCCATTGCGCCAGCGACAACAGGATATCATGTTGCTAGCACAACACTTTGCTATTCAGATGTGCCGGGAACTTGATTTGCCGCTATTTCCCGGTTTCACTGACCAGGCAAAACAACAGTTACAGAATTACACTTGGCCCGGTAATATCCGTGAACTGAAAAATGTTGTGGAACGATCCGTTTATCGTCACGGCGAGAATTCTGATCAACTTGATAATATTATTATTAACCCATTCGCCTCCACATCGCATTTTATAGCCAATGTTGATGATAGTAATATTGATGACAGTAATGATTTATCTCCACAACTTCTGCCTTCACTGCCTGTTAATTTGAAACAGTGGCAACATGACAGCGAACGACAACTCATAGAGTTATCGTTAAAAGAGAGCAGATTTAACCAAAGAAAAGCGGCAGAGAAACTACGACTGACCTATTATCAATTACGAGGCTTAATGAAGAAACATGATATCAATGTCGGCGACAAGTGATCCGAATGACAGATAAAAAAAAGCCAGCACCCGAGCTGGCTAAAAAAACACTGGAAGCAATGTGAGCAATGTCGTGCCTTTCCTGGGACATAGAAACTGTAACTGTTCCCCGGAAGTGCGGTATAGATGATAATGGTTCTCAATACGATTTGTAAAGCACTTTATTGAGAATTTTTCTCATTATCATCACCACCGCGTTTTTTTTGGGCTCAAGCGCTACTTGAGATACAATGTGTCAATTCTAATTAATAACAGATGCCTTATATGCGCAGTTTGATTTATTGGATCATATTATCCCTTTCAGCCCCGGCTATTGCAGAAACAATGGCTGCGCCTGAAAAACAGCCCCACGTTCCGACTGACATTCAGCAACACGGGTTTATTTATTGCGTTAATGGCAATCTGAATACCTTTAATCCCCAACTGGCTAGTAGTGGCTTAACTGTCGATACACTGGCCGCCCAACTTTACGAACGTCTATTAGATGTTGATCCTTATACTTACCGTTTGCTCCCTGAATTAGCTTCCCATTGGGAGATACTGGATAACGGCGCTACTTACCGCTTTTATCTACGCCGTAATGTCTCATTTCAATCAACAGACTGGTTTACTCCGACCCGTACAATGAATGCTGATGACGTCATCTTTAGCTTTAAACGTCTGTTTGATAAGCAACACTATTATCATAACGTCAATGGCGGGCATTATCCCTATTTTGACAGTCTCCAATTGGCCGACTCTATTCAAAGTATCCGTAAAATTAATGAATATACGGTGGAATTTCGCTTAAACGAACCAGATGCCTCTTTTCTTTGGCATTTGGCAACCCACTATGCCCCGATACTTTCACAAGAATATGGGCGACAATTGCATCAAATGAATCGCCATGAACAAATTGACTGGAAACCTGTCGGTACTGGCCCGTTTATGTTGAAAGATCATCGGACCAGACAATTTATCCGTCTGGTTCGCCATGATAAATACCGGAAAGGCAAACCACAAATGCGGCAAATAGTTATTGATGTCGGCGCTGGCGGCACCGGCAGAATGTCTAAGCTTTTAACCGGTGAATGTGATGTATTAGCGTATCCCGCTGCCAGCCAGCTGACAGTTTTACGAGATGATCCCCGCTTACGTCTGACTTTACGCCCAGGAATGAATATCGCTTATCTGGCTTTCAATACCAGCAAGCCGCCACTTGATAAACTACAGGTTCGCCAAGCCATTGCCTACGCTATTAATAACCAACGGCTGATGCAATCCATCTATTATGGTACGGCGGAAACAGCCTCATCAATTTTACCTCGGGCGTCATGGGCTTATGATAATCAAACTGAAATTACGGAATACAACCCAGAAAAATCCCGCAAAATACTTAATGGTCTTGGATTAAACGGCTTGCAATTGAGCTTATGGGTACCTTCCGCCTCTCAATCATATAATCCAAGTCCACTCAAAATGGCAGAGCTGATTCAGGCCGATTTAGCACAAGTTGGCATTACCATGAATATTAAACCTGTTGAGGGCCGCTTTCAGGAAACCAAGCTGATGGATAAATCTCACGATATGACCCTATCAGGCTGGTCAACTGATAGTAATGACCCAGACAGTTTTTTCCGGCCACTGTTAAGTTGTGCTGCTATTGCTTCACAGACCAATTTCAGCCATTGGTGTGATCCAGAATTTGATAAAACTTTGCGGGAAGCTTTGATTAACCAGCAATTATTATCCCGAATTAAGTATTACCATGCGGCTCAACAAATCCTTGAACAGCAATTACCTGTATTACCATTAGCCTATTCTCTGCATTTACAGGCTTACCGTTACGATATTAAAGGGCTAGTACTCAGTCCATTTGGTAATACCTCTTTTGCCGGTGTTTATCGGGAAAAAGAGACTGATCAAATGACTCAAAAAGGTGGCAAATGATTATTTACACTCTCCGTCGTCTGCTTTTGCTGATTATCACCCTGTTTTTCCTGTCGCTGATAAGCTTTAGTCTCAGCTACTTCACACCTAATGCTCCTCTCAGCGGAGCATCCCTGTTTGATGCCTATATATTCTTTTTCCACAGCTTATTACTATGGGATTTTGGCGTATCCAGCATCAACGGCGAACTTATCAGCGCACAGCTATGGGAAGTGTTCCCCGCCACAATGGAACTCTGTACTCTGGCTTTCTCTGTCGCCTTGCTAATCGGCATCCCACTCGGGATTATTGCGGGGGTATGGCGTAACAAACCAGCGGATACGGTTATCACTTCCATTGCTCTAGTCGGATTTTCCATCCCGATTTTCTGGCTAGCACTATTACTCACCCTATTTTTTTCCCTTTATCTCGGCTGGCTACCGGTCTCAGGGCGCTTTAATCTGCTATATCAGATTGAACCTGTGACAGGTTTCTCATTAATTGATGCCTGGTTATCAAAATCACCCTATCGTAATGAGATGATCATCAGTGCCGTGCAACATTTACTGCTACCCGTGATTACCCTCGCAGTTGCACCGACCACCGAAGTTATTCGGTTGATGAGAAACAGTACAGAAGAGGTTTTTGGTGAAAACTATATCAAAGCCGCCGCAACCCGCGGTTTATCAAGGCTGACAATTATCCGTCGTCATGTGTTACACAATGCGTTGCCCCCTATCATTCCGAAACTAGGATTACAATTTTCCACCATGCTGACACTGGCAATGATGACAGAACTCGTATTTAACTGGCCGGGACTTGGCCATTGGTTAGTCAGCGCCATTCGTCAGCAAGATTATTCCGCCATTTCTGCCGGTGTTATGGTGATTGGCACACTGGTGATTTCTGTCAATGTTCTGTCTGATATTATTGGCGCAATAACTAACCCTCTGAAGCATAAGGAATGGTATGCCCTTAGATAATTTTTATCGTGAAAAGAAAATGCCGTCACCGATAAAGGTCATCTGGCGCTTTTTTTATTCCGACATGTTGGCAATGATGGGGTTTTATGGGGTGCTTATTCTGATTGCCCTCAGTCTGTTTGGTGGCTATCTGGCCCCTTATCAGCTCGATCAACAATTTCTTGGTCACCAACTACTGCCGCCTTCATGGTCATATCACGGTAATATCGCATTTTTTCTAGGTACTGACGATCTTGGGCGCGATATTCTTAGCCGATTACTAATAGGTACCGCATCCACCTTCGGTTCAGCGCTGTTAGTCACTTTAGCCGCCGCTTTGTGTGGTCTGATCATCGGCTGTCTGGCAGGTATGACACGAGGACTGAAATCCGCGATACTCAATCATATTCTCGATACATTACTCTCTATCCCATCTCTATTGCTGGCAATTATTGTCGTCGCCTTTGTGGGGGCCAGTTTGCAACATGCAATAATTGCTATTTGGTTGGCGCTATTACCACGTATCGTTCGCACGGTTTACAGCGCCGTTCACGATGAGCTAGATAAAGAATATGTTATTGCCGCTCGTCTGGATGGAGCCTCTAATTACCATATTCTATGGTATGCCGTATTACCAAACATTACCGCCGCCTTGGTCAACGAGTTAACACGCGCCATTTCTATTGCCATACTTGATATCGCTTCACTTGGTTTTCTTGATCTTGGCGCCCAACTCCCCTCACCAGAATGGGGAGCCATGTTGGGCGATTCACTGGAGCTAATCTATGTTGCGCCCTGGACCGTTATGTTGCCCGGCGCGGCAATCATGTTCAGTGTCTTGTTAGTCAATTTATTAGGTGATGGATTACACCGTGCAATTAATTCCGGGGTGGAATAATGCCATTACTCGACATTCGCAATCTCACTATTGAATTTATGACTGCCAAAGGGCCAGTTAAAGCGGTTGATCGCGTCAGTATTTCACTGGTAGAAGGCGAAATACGTGGTCTGGTTGGTGAATCCGGCTCTGGTAAGAGTCTGATTGCCAAAGCAATAAGTGGAGTCACTAAAGATAATCTTAAAGTGACGGCTGACCGTTTTCGCTTCGATGATATTGACCTGCTCCGTCTGACTCCACGGCAGCGCCGAAAAGTGATCGGCCACAATATCTCAATGATTTTTCAGGAACCACAATCCTGTCTTGATCCTTCTGAAAATATTGGTCGGCAACTCATTCAAGCCATCCCCGGCTGGACTTACAAAGGCCGTTGGTGGCAACGTTTCAAATGGCGAAAACGCCGGGCTATTGAATTACTCCACCGTGTGGGAATTAAAGATCATAAAGACATCATGAATAGCTTCCCTTGCGAATTAACGGAAGGAGAATGTCAGAAGGTCATGATCGCTATCGCATTGGCTAACCAGCCACGTCTGCTGATTGCAGATGAACCAACCAATGCGATGGAACCGACCACCCAAGCTCAGATTTTCCGTCTGTTAGCACGATTGAATCAGAACAATAACACCACCATTTTACTGATAAGTCATGACTTGCAAGTCATGAGCAAACTGGTGGATCGCATTAATGTTCTGTATTGTGGTCAAACGGTCGAAAGCGCCGTTCCCGATGAATTACTGATAACACCTCATCATCCCTACACACAAGCGTTAAGCCGCGCTATTCCTGATTTTGGCAGCTCTTTGCCTCATAAAAGTAGGTTAAACACCTTACCCGGCGCTATTCCATCCCTTGAGCACCTACCCATCGGCTGCCGTTTAGGTCCGCGTTGCCCTTATGCGCAAAAAACGTGTATTGAAACACCACGGTTGCGGGTGATTAAAAACCATGCTTTTGCCTGCCACTTTCCACTGAATCTGGAGGAACAGTAATTGGTTAATACTCTACTAGAAGTCAAGAACTTGGCTAAAACTTTTCGTTATCGAACGGGTTTTTTTCACCGTCAACATCTTGATGCGGTAAAACCCGTTAGTTTTACTTTAAAAGCTAAACAGACACTGGCGATTATTGGTGAAAACGGTTCCGGGAAATCAACACTGGCAAAAATGCTTTCAGGTGTTATTGAACCCACTTCCGGCGAAATCATGATCGAAGGCCATAAACTCACTTACGGTGATTACAGTTATCGCAGCCAACGCATTCGCATGATATTTCAGGACCCAAGTACATCGCTAAATCCTCGTCAGCGTATTGGGCAAATTCTTGATATTCCCCTTCTGCTTAATACAGCACTCAATACAATGGAGCGGGAAAAACGGATCAACCAGACATTGCGACAAGTTGGCCTGTTACCGGACCATGCCAATTATTATCCGCATATGTTAGCCTCAGGCCAAAAACAACGGGTAGCACTGGCGCGCGCATTAATATTACAACCTCAGATTATTATTGCTGATGAGGCATTAGCATCACTCGATATGTCTATGCGATCTCAAATCATTAATCTGATGTTGGAATTACAGGAAAAACAGGGTATTTCTTACCTCTATGTCACCCAGCATCTTGGCATGATGAAACATATCAGCGATCAGGTGCTGGTCATGCATCAGGGGGAAGTTGTCGAACGGGGAAATACCGCAGAAGTGTTGGCTTCTCCTCTGCATGATATGACCCGCCGTCTGATCGCCAGCCATTTTGGTGAGCCACTCACCGCTGATGCCTGGCGGCAGGATATTCCTTGACATATAGAAAACGATAATCACTGCTCGGAGCAGAACGCAAAATACAGCATATTTCTCTCTAGCGTGATAGAATTACTGGGTTTATTAACAATAAAACGTCATATTGATATTGTCTCTATGAGCAATTTTAATCCATTAATATCATTACCGGCGTTATCACACAAGGATACTGTTATGGGTTTTATGACCGGCAAGCGCATTCTGATCACTGGCGTCGCCAGTAAACTCTCCATCGCTTATGGTGTTGCAAAAGCAATGCATGACCAGGGAGCTGAGCTGGCTTTCACTTATCAAAATGACAAGTTGAAACCTCGTGTTGAAGAATTTGCAGCTTCCCTGAACTCTACTATCGTTCTGCCATGCGATGTAGTCGAAGATGAAAGCATCGAAGCCCTGTTCACTGAATTGGGTAAGGTCTGGCCAAAATTCGATGGCTTTGTTCACTCCATTGGCTTTGCACCGGCTGATCAACTGGATGGTAACTATGTCAATTCCGTTACCCGCGAAGGTTTCAGAATCGCACACGACATCAGCTCTTACAGCTTTGTCGCTATGGCAAAAACTTGCCGTGAAATGCTGAACCCAAATTCTGCTTTACTGACTCTCACCTACCTGGGAGCAGAGCGCTCAATCCCTAACTATAACGTAATGGGTCTGGCAAAGGCATCTCTGGAAGCTAACGTTCGTTATATGGCTAACGCTATGGGTGCCGAAGGTATTCGTGTTAACGGTATCTCTGCTGGCCCTATCCGCACTTTGGCTGCGTCTGGCATCAAAGATTTCCGTAAAATGTTGGCTCACTGTGAAACTGTTAACCCAATTCGCCGCACTGTAACAACTGAAGATGTTGGTAACGCTGCGGCATTCTTGTGTTCGGATCTGTCCGGTGGTATTACCGGTGAAATTCTGCATGTTGATGGTGGTTTCAGCATTGTCGCAATGAATGAACTGGAATTGAAATAATCTGATTAATAATCAGTAAATTTCAACTCACAAAACAAGGCCCGAAAAGCTAGTTTTTCGGGCCTTTTATTATCAATAAAATAACAAATTAATTACTTCATTAAATCATCACTAGTAGGTAAAAATTAATTCTAATTCAAAATATAAAAAAACTATTGGAACGAATTATTAAACCCTTTGTAATTAAAGAGTTAAGCGATATTACCTTATAACTATTTTACTGAAATAAAAAATATCATCTTGTTTCCTTGCGCTAATCAGTAATATGTCCTTTAATATAATCAATAACTTAATTTCATTAAATCGATTATCAGTACAACATTTACAGGTAAATATTTCCAGTTAAATATTTTTAATGCAATATTTTATTATTATTTTACCCTTTTAGTTTAAATATTATATTTCACGCTTTTATACAATTTAATGATATTTATTATTTTAGCAAGGTGCATAAAATGAAAAATGATTTTTTAATTATATCTAATATGTTTAAATCAATCACCAATATAAAATTTCCAGAATGTCTGAAAAATCATGATCCATCCCAAGGAATTGCAGTTTCTTGGAATGAGTTTAAGGAATCATTATATCACTGGCCATCAGCATTGGAAGATTATGAATATGCATATAATTCCGATGAACAAGATATTGATAGAATTATTAAAAATATACACAAAGCAACAACTTATTTAGGTTCACTTAGCAGTGGATATTTAGGTCATGGTTATATTGCCAGAGTCGATCATGCATTGAAAGAAATTGAATCAGATTTTAGTAAGCTAAACGATTTCATCTCAAAACTACCACAACTATTTGAAATATCTCAAATTGATTTTGAACACAAGAAAAACTTCGCAGAAAAAACACACATAAAAATACAACAATTATTAAAGAATATTCCCGATGGAGAAGATAAAAAACAAATATACAAAGTCTCTTTATTGATGGAAGAAATCACATTAAATATATCAGACGTTTCATTTAGTCTTAGAAATATAAATAATTCCGTCAATAGACTTAACGGACAAATAGAAACAATTAATAATATTTATAAAAAGTTAGTCGAAAACTTTAATCAAGAGAATAAAAAAGATATTTTTACAAGAAACTATAGACAATGCATGATTTATTTTAGTGACTTTACAAATAAATTCAATTTATTTTCCTATGATTACAAATCATTTAACAAGAATAATATATTAATTATCTTATAACCAATATAAAATGAATTCTTGTAACTATCAATAATCGCCATTATTTACTCCATATAATATAACCAATTGCAAAATATACTATATGACACAAAATACGGGGAAGTTTTGAATAAGTCACTTCATCCAAAATCTTTCCCTAAACTTCTAAATTAACGTAACCAATCTATTTGAAAATAATGATAAAAAAATAAATAATCGCCTCTATACCAGAATATAGAAAAGGATTATTCACGATACAATCACACCACCTTATATCTATTTAATCATTCATTTATTTCCATCTGTCGTGGTAGTATATATCAAGGCTATAGCAATGCCTTACTGAGTTCCTTTGTCCTATTATATCTATTACCGGAAACTTTTAAGGAGCGGCACATGAAACTTTATTACCAACCTGGAGCTTGTTCTCTCTCACCTCACATCATACTTCGTGAAGCAGGACTTGATTTCAGCATGATTAAAGTTGATCTGAAAACTAAAAAAATGGAGAACGGCGACGATTTTTTCGCAATTAATCCAAAAGGCCAGATACCAACTCTTCTGTTAGATAACAATGAGATCCTCACCGAAGGAGCTGTTATTGTCCAATATATTGCCGACCAGAGACCGGACAAAAAATTAATCGCACCAGCCGGAACGATGGAACGATATCATCAACTTGAATGGATTAGCCATCTTTCCAGTGAAATCCATAAAGGATTTTCACCCCTGTTTTTCCCGGGAACACCAGAAAATTATCGTCCTGTTGCTATTAATAATCTACTCAGGAGATTCAAGTATATAGATAAGGTATTAGCAGAACAGCCATACATTGCTGGGGAGCACTTTACTGTTGCTGACGCTTATTTATTCACCCTCAGTAGCTGGGCGCCTTTAGTGCAATTGGATCTATCTGATCTGGTTCATCTTAAAGATTATCAAAAGAAGATTGCAGAACGTCCAAGTGTTCATGATGCCCTGAAAGCAGAAGGGTTAATTTAAGAGTAAAAAAACCGTTCCACATAATATCAGTGGAACGGTTAAATGTCTTAATCCAATTGCGTCGCACAGAATTTATAGCCAGGAGTCACCATTCTGTCCTGCGCAGCCACAATTTGTAGTTCGTATTCGCCCATATCTTTCGTTGTTACCATCACTTCATAAACCGCAGCAGCAACATGTTCGAGGGCAGTTTGTAAAGACTCGCCTTTTAATAGGTTAACCAATAGCAGGCCACTGGTTAAATCACCCACACCAACCGGCTGACGTTCGCCAAAATCCACCAAAGGCCGACTTACATGCCAGCTATGCTCTTTAGTCACTAATAGCATTTCAAAATGATCAGCCCGATAACCAGCACGACTAAGATGTTTAACCTGTACAATATCAGGCCCTTTCTCACATAATGTTCGGGCAGCCACAACAGCCTGTTCTACATTAGCCACTTTCTGCATACTCAGTGTTTCAAGCTCCAGTAAATTTGGTGCAATAATGTTACTTACAGGAAGTGCTTCTTCACACAGAAATTCAGCCACCCCCGGCGCAACAATACAACCTTTTTCTGGGTGCCCCATGACGGGATCGCAGAAATACCAAGCATCAGGATTCACCGCTTTTACCCGTTTCACTATATCGATAATATGGCTCCCCTGTTCCGGTGAACCGATATATCCACTCAGTACCGCATGACAAGATTTAAGCTGTTCAATTTCTTCAATGCCCTGAACGATTTCCGTAAGATGATTCGCCGGCATAACACACCCTTTCCATTGAGCATATTGGGTATGATTTGAAAACTGTACGGTATTCAATGGCCATACATTCACCCCCATCCGACGCATAGGGAATTCCGCAGCACTGTTACCAGCATGACCAAAGACAACATGGGATTGAATTGAGAGAATATTTTTCACAATGACGGCCTATATTTTATTCTGGCTTCTGTTTATAAGATTAAAGTCATGGTAAGAAAAAGGGCAACATTTGTGTTGCCCCATTATAATGCAATATCAGTTATTTCCAGCAGATCAAACAATCGTGTTTTTTACCACGACGCAACAGGGTGTAACGACCAAACAGACGGTTACTGTCAGTAAACAGATATTCAGGTTCAGATTGTTTTTCACCATTAATTGCGACAGCGTTGGAACTGATCATAGTACGCGCCTGACCACGAGAAGGTACTAACCCAGCATTAACTAAAGCTTGTTGCAAATCCGCACCTTTTTCCAGCTCAATTACCGGCATACCATCCTGTGCCAATTGAGCAAAATCCGCTTCGGTCAAATCAGCAACGGCCCCAGAGAATAAACTTTCTGTAATCCGTTTAGCGGCTGACAACCCTTCTTCACCATGCACCATACCAGTAACTTGTTCTGCCAACACGTACTGAGCACGAGGAGCTTTACCGCTATTTCTATCTTCTTCTTCCAACGCATCAATATCTTCAAGACTCATGAAAGTAAAGAATTTCAGGAAGCGATAGACATCGGCATCCGCAGTATTAATCCAGAATTGATAGAATTTGTACGGGCTGGTTTTCTTCGGATCCAACCAAACAGCGCCACCTTCTGTTTTGCCAAACTTAGTGCCATCAGATTTCGTGATCAGCGGAACAGTCATGCCAAATACTTGTTTCTGGTTGATACGACGAGTCAGATCAATACCAGAAGTAATATTTCCCCACTGGTCAGAACCACCAATCTGTAACTCAACACCATGTACTTCATTCAGGCGAGCAAAATCATAGGATTGCAGTAGGTTATAAGAAAACTCAGTGAAAGAGATACCCACATCATCACGGTTCAAACGCTGTTTAACCGCTTCTTTATTAATCATCTGATTAACTGAGAAATGTTTGCCGATGTCACGCAGGAAAGTCAGAACATCCATGTTGCCAAACCAATCATAATTGTTGGCTGTTTTAGCGCTATTTTCACCACAATCAAAATCGAGGAAAGGTGAAACCTGTCTACGGATTTTCTCTACCCACTCTTTAACGGTAGCTTCAGTATTCAGTTTACGTTCAGTAGCTTTGAAGCTTGGATCGCCAATCAAACCCGTAGCCCCACCAACTAACGCCACGGGTTTATGCCCGGCCAGCTGGAATCGTTTTAAACACAGCAAGGGAACCAGATGCCCCAAATGCAAGCTGTCAGCGGTCGGATCGAAACCACAATAGAGAGAGACAGGCCCCTGCGCCAGTCTCTCTGCTAACGCATTCTCATCCGTCACCTGGGCAATGAGGCCCCGCTCTTGCAGTTGTTTTATCAGGTTATTGCTAGACATTAATGACTCCATCAATTTGTGTATTTTGTCTGTTGTATAAATCGCGACTTAAAAAGAGTGCGGCATAGCATAAAACGCTACTACTATAAGTGCTAGTATTAAAAATAATAATCCACGATTTATGGCGCAAGCCTGTCAATATGCCAACTATCGCCTTCCCGTTGATAAATAAACCGGTCATGGAGCCGATTTGCACCACCTTGCCAAAATTCAACAGAATCAAAGGTCACTTTGAATCCTCCCCAAAAGCTAGGCAAAGGCACCTCGCCATTCAAGAATTTCTGTTTTAACTCAAGGAACTTCCCTTCTAAAATACCGCGTGCGGAAATACGAGAGGATTGTTGTGACGCCCATGCAGCAATCTGGCTATCTCTGGGACGACTATGGAAATATTTCATCACTTCAACAGGAGAAAGACGTTCCGCTTTACCAAGAAAAGAGACTTGCCTTTCCAGAGGATACCAAGGGAAATGGAGGCTGATTTTGTTATTGTGCGCTAAATGTTCTGCTTTCCGGCTGCCTAAATTTGTATAAAAAATCAAACTATTTGTATCAAAATGCTTCAATAACACAATGCGTTGATACGGTTGGCCATTCTCATCAACCGTTGCTATACACATTGCAGTTGGATCACTCAACTTAGCTTCACATGCTTGCTTAAACCAACGCTCAAAAAGTTCGATAGGTTCTTTAGTTAAATCTTTACGTCTTAACCCACCGCGAATATATTCACGGCGTAATTCTGCAACATCAAATTCATTATGTTCTGACATTAACGTAACTCTGTTTATGACTCACTAAATACCAGACAGCTTATCATTGTTATTGATTATTAACAGGATAAATCGCCCCTAAAATGGTTTCAGTACTCGCACCGGTAACAGAAGGCAAATTCCCTGACGCACCTGACATCGTACGGAATGCCAACCAAGCAAATGCCAGTGCTTCCATATCATCGCCGCTTAAGCCATATTTATCTGTCGGGCAAACCTCCGTTCCCGGTAATAATGCAGAAAGTCGACTCATTATCTGTGGGTTACGTGCGCCGCCGCCGCAAACCAACAGACGTTCACATCCACCACTCAACATGATTTGCTGTGACACAGACACTGCTGTCAGTTCGGCCAGTGTTGCCTGGACATCAACTGGAGATATGTCAGGAAAGTTAGCTAATTGCGCCTCCAACCAACTCATATTGAAATACTCCCGGCCTGTGCTTTTAGGAGCTGGCCGTGAAAAATAGTGATCAGAAAGCATTTGTCTAAGTAGCTGGTTATTAACCGCACCTTCCCGCGCCCATTGCGCATCTTTATCATAAGGTTTTTTCTGATGACGCCACACCCAACTATCCATCAGCATATTACCCGGACCTGTGTCATAACCTTTGACCGGTGATCCCGGTAATAGCGTCGTTATATTGGCAATACCGCCGATATTGAGAATTATTCTGCGTTCTGTCGGATGCCCTAAGACGGCGAAATGAAAAGCGGGAACTAATGGCGCTCCCTGCCCGCCATATGCCATATCTCTCCGACGAAAATCGCCAACCACAGTCATCCCAGTTAAAGCTGCGATACGGTTATTGTCGCCAAGCTGCATAGTGAAAGGCGTGTGACCATCTGGCTCATGCCAAACGGTTTGTCCATGACATCCCACAGCGATAATGTCACTGGTGGTTAACCCTGTTTTAATCAGTAAGCCCTGCACTGCTTCAGCGAATAAAGAACCTAGTTCATAATCTAACCGACCAATTGCTGATAATGTCGTTTGCTGCCCTTGGCAGACCGCAAGAATTTTCTGTTTTAATTCGTGTGGGAATGGATGTGAATAACTGGCTTGTTGAGCAACAACTTTATCATTGATTGCTGCAAGCACCACATCAACGCCATCCAGACTTGTCCCCGACATTACACCAATATAACGACCTGACTTCATAACCATTTAATTTGCCTTCCTGCTTAAAATCTGTCTTGATAAAATCAGAAACCACGCCAATAACTATAAAGCGCAGTGGTTTTGGCTGTATATGACTAATAGACAAACTAAGGAATAAAACCTGAGTTTTGGAAACAACTTCACAAAAAATGCTGAATTTCTCATTAATAGCTATTTCTTTTAAAAATCTCTATTGACGTTTAATATATGTTTAGCACTAGATTGCTAATGTACTGGCATTCTATTTGGATAAACTTTTTATTACTTATTGCCAATGCCAGTTGTTAGCCTGATTGCCCAGTAAGCTATCAGATTTCCGCAGTCAGGCATCGAAATTAGGAGTTACTATGTTTAAGCACTTTTTAGTTAGCGCGGTTGCCGTTGCTTCATTATCAGGCTGTGTCAACACCGATTCTCTTTCTGGTGATACCTATACCGCTGGACAAGCTAAGCAGGTCCAGACTGTCTCTTACGGTACAATTGTTTCTGTTCGTCCTATCAATATTCAGGCGGGTAGCGATGAGAATGTATTAGGCGCAATTGGCGGCGCGGTTCTAGGAGGCTTGGTTGGTAATACTATTGGCGGCGGTAGTGGCAATACATTGGCGACTGCCGCTGGTGCGATTGCCGGTGGTGTTGCAGGCCAAAACGTTCAGGGGGCTCTTAACACAACTAAAGGTGTGGAACTCGAAATTCGTCGTGACAGCGGTGAAAGTATCATTGTTGTTCAAAAGCAAGGTAAAACTGTTTTCCATAAAGGTCAACGAGTAAGAATCGCAGGCCAAGGCAGTAGTATTACTGTTTCACCTCGACAATAAGATATAGAAATAAGAAAACCGTGACTTCATTTTGGTAAGTCGCGGTCTTCTTTCATCCGGTTAACATTTCATGGCTATCGTAATTACTATCTACTCTGTAATTGGATAATATTTTGCTCTAACTTCTGCACTAAAGTGGAAAGAAAAGCAAGTTCCTCGCGTGAAATACCCTCCAGAATCTCATTTCTTGTGGATTCAATAACACCATCCAACTCCCTAATAACCGATGCAGAATCTTCAGTTAGCTTGATTCTCTTTGCACGACGATCATTGGCACAAGTATGCCGGGTGATAAGTTTTTTTTCCTCAAGCTGATCTAATGTCCTGACCAAAGATGGTTGCTCGATACCGATAGCTTTCGCCAACTGTATCTGAGATTGCTCCTGAGGTAACCGGCTAATATTGTATAACGTTACCCAATGAGTCTGAGTTAATTCTAACGGCTTTAAACGGTAGTCAATTAAAGCACGCCAAATACGAACTAACCGTGCCAGATCTGATCCCAATGTAGATTCCAATTGTCCCTCCTTAAATAAACTAGCCTACTAAACATAACAGCCAAATTTTTCTAAATCAGGCTAACTAGCCTTAAAAAAGTATATATAACTTCTGCATAATCACAGTAAATTCTTAGCAACTAACTAATTCAGGTAACTATAACCAAGAACAACTAAACTTAATTTAAACTCAGAACAAAACAATTAACATACAATATTTTTACCATAAAAACTATCAGAACTATGAATACAAGCAAACAGAAACCAATAAATATCATTCAATACTTTATTCAAAGTACTATAAGAATAGCTGTCATCTAAATGCTAAGCTATCTATTTTTACATTAATGTTGTTTTTATTTTACATTTATCACACAATTTGGCTTAAAATTCCATTTAAAACATAAAGTTATAAAAACACTCAAATAAGCTCCCTTAGTCTTTTCGTTAAGTAAAAAATAAAAAAATAACAAACAAAATACTTAAGATTATAGTAGAACATTTATAACTTCGCCAAAAATATAACCCTATATAAGTAAATCATTGAATTGTTAACTTTAATAACTTCAAAAATCTCTAATTAAAATAGTGATGGCTGCTCAGGTGGTTCTTCATCTGTCTGATTTTGTGCTCTCAATGCACGTAAATATCTTTGCCGGCACAGTCGCAATACTTCACGCTTTTGCCCATCAGACATTTTCATCCAATTAAATCTTTCTTCCCGGCTGCGATAACACCCCAGACAAAAACCTCGCTCATTAGCCTGACAAATTCCTCGACAAGGACTGGGAATAGCAAAAAACTCCAGTTGCTCAGCCATCACATCCCGTTTCCTATACAATTCACATACTATATTTAATTATAAACCTAGATAAGAATAAATTATAATTATGGGAAAATTGAACTGTAACCGTAAGACACGTTATAGTTAGTGGTTTTTGTGCGACCTACCGCACAAAAATATTGGTAAAACCATTAAATTAGAGGTAATTATGCGTTTACTCCATACCATGATCCGTGTTGGTGATCTACAACGCTCCGTTAATTTTTACACTGAAGTGTTAGGCATGCGTCTGCTACGCACCAGTGAAAACATCGAATATAAATACTCACTCGCCTTCGTTGGCTACGCTGATGAAAGCGAAGGGGCAGTAATCGAGTTAACCTATAATTGGGGAGTTGACCATTACGAAATGGGGAATGCCTTTGGTCACATTGCATTAGGTGTTGATGATGTCGCAGCCACTTGCGAATCTATTCGCCAAGCCGGTGGCAACATTACCCGTGAAGCAGGCCCTGTAAAAGGCGGAACAACCGTTATTGCTTTCGTTGAAGATCCAGATGGTTACAAAATTGAGCTGATTGAAAACAAAAATGCCAGCAACGCCCTGGGTAACTCGATCTGATGTCTGATAAAAAAGAGCCAAACGTCCTTAGTGGACGTTTTCGAGGTTATTACCCTGTTGTTATTGATGTTGAAACTGGCGGCTTTAATGCCAAAACAGACGCATTACTTGAAATTGCCGCCGTTACACTGAAGATGGATGGTGAAGGTTGGCTAACGCCTAGCGAATCGCTTCACTTCCATATTGAGCCATTTGAAGGAGCCAATCTTGAACCAGCAGCCCTGGAGTTCACCGGCATTGATCCATTAAATCCGCTACGTGGAGCAGTGAGCGAATATGAAGCTCTACACGCTATTTTTAAAATGGTTCGTAAAGGGATAAAAAATAATCATTGTAATCGGGCAATTATCGTTGCTCACAATGCTAGCTTCGATCATAGCTTTGTTATGGCTGCCGCGGAACGCACCGGACTAAAGCGAAATCCGTTCCATCCGTTTGCAACTTTTGACACCGCTGCTTTAGGTGGTCTGGTATTAGGACAAACAATCTTAGCAAAAGCCTGCATCACCGCCGGTATCCCATTCGACAATCATCAAGCTCACAGCGCTTTATATGATACTGATCGTACCGCTGAATTATTCTGTGAAATGGTTAACCGTTGGAAACAACTTGGTGGCTGGCCATTAACGACCGCAACAGAAGAAAAAAACGGATAAATAGCTGAACGGCTAGATTAATATAATCAAATCTAAATTAAGCAATAATACCCCCCCATATATCAATATATGGGGAGATAGCATAATAATCTGTCTGTAAGTAATTAAAAAATTACTCTGTCGCGTCTTCGTCTTCGGGACGATATTTATCAGCAGTTTCTTTGATTAATGTTTGTAACTCACCACGCTGATACATTTCAATGATAATATCGCATCCACCTATCAACTCACCTGCTACCCAAAGTTGAGGAAAGGTTGGCCAATTAGCATATTTTGGCAATTCTGCACGAATATCTGGATTTTGCAAAATATCTACGTAAGCAAAACGTTCACCACATGCAGATAAAGCCTGAACAGCCTGCGCAGAAAATCCACAACTTGGCAATTTAGGAGAACCCTTCATATACAATAAAATTGGGTTTTCTTTAATTTGGCGCTCAATCTTCTCAATAGTCATCATTTTTATTTCCTTTAAACCAACACTATGTTGATAACCAACATCGTCACAATACTACGGAGAATACCATTTTCTCTCACTAAGATGTATCCTGATCTTTTCTTATCCTGATGCAGATGGCATCATTTTCACTGTTATTTATCGTAGAAGTTGCCAGGACGACCAGAAATTTACCGGCGCAGCAGTGAAAGCTTTTGGTTCTGGGGTGGGCTTAACAACCATCAGATTAATTCATTACTCTCTATTTTAACACCCAAAGGCAAAGGGCAGATAAACCACTGAGACTATCCGCCCAATTTCTTTTAAACGTAAAGTCAATTTTTAATCCATCTCATCAGCTCAAATCAGGCAAAGATCAAGCAAAGAGCGGCAAAAATGGCAATCATCACCAACGTGCTAACAGCAGTAAATAAACCAAGTTTCAAATCGGTATTCATAAAGCCTCCTCAGAATAAAAAGTTTATAACGACAAAAACCAGTCTATCGAGATGGTTAATTGCCCTTACATAAGGAAAAGCATAAATAGCGATTACCATTCATTTTATAACACTGATTATTGCTTTCACTTTTGAGCCAGATCAGACAAAATCCAAGATTTATCGCTAACTTATTGCCAGCCCTTGTGTAAAAGGGCTGGCAAATGATTAACAAAGCGTTTTAAATTTAGACCAAAAGGTCAGGAGTCTTTCACCTCATGGCAACGATCAAAGATGTGGCTAAACACGCTGGTGTCTCAACCACTACCGTATCCCATGTTATTAATAAAACCCGCTTCGTCGCTGAAGATACTAAAGCTGCCGTTTGGGCTGCTATTAAGACACTGAATTATTCACCCAGCGCCGTCGCTCGCAGTCTGAAAGTTAACCACACAAAATCGATCGGATTACTTGCAACGTCCAGTGAAGCCCCCTATTTTGCTGAAGTCATTGAGGCTGTTGAAAACAGTTGTTATAGCAAAGGCTATACGCTGATTTTATGTAACTCACACAATAACATTGATAAACAGAAAGCCTATCTCGCCATGCTGGCACAAAAACGTGTGGATGGACTGCTGATTATGTGTTCAGAATATCCGGAACAGTTGTTGGGAATGCTGGAAGATTATCGCAATATTCCAATGGTCGTCATGGATTGGGGTCAAGCCAGAAGCGACTTCACCGATACGATTATTGATAACGCATTCCACGGAGGTTATCTGGCTGGTCGTTATCTTATCGAGCGCGGCCATCGTGATATTGGCGCTATCCCCGGCCCTCTGGCACGAAATACCGGCGGTGGTCGCCATCAAGGATTCTTGAAGGCGTTAAAAGAAGCCAATATTCCGATCAGAGAAGAATGGATTATTCAGGGGGATTTTGAGCCAGAATCGGGCTATAAAGCCATGCATCAAATTCTGCATCAAAAACAGCGTCCGACTGCGGTTTTCTGCGGCGGAGATGTTATGGCTATGGGGGCTATTTGCGCTGCTGATGAATCAGGATTACGCGTCCCGCAAGATATTTCTATCATCGGTTATGACAATATACGCAACGCTCGTTATTTCTCTCCGGCATTGACCACCATTCATCAGCCAAAAGAACGACTGGGACAAATGGCGTTTTCTATGTTATTGGACAGAATCGTCAACAAACGTGAAGATGCACAAACCATTGAAGTACATCCACGCTTGGTTGAACGACGCTCTGTCGTGGATGGTCCATTTATCGACTACCGCCGTTAATCCGTTTTATTCATCCTGAAGCCATTCAGCATTAAGCGTTTCACTATCGCCAAGATAGTCGAGCAACCAACTTAATGCTGGAGAATGGCTGTTTTGTACCCACGCCAAACAACATGGACTGTCTGGTAAAGGCTGTTCCAATTCCAACACGGCTAATTTCTTCTGCCGAATAAGCGGCATTGCCCTATGCTTAGGCACCATTCCTACACATAATCCTTCGTTTAAACAAGACAGACCAGACTCCCAATCAGGAACTACCAGCCTGCGCTGGTTATCCAGATTCCAGGTGTCACGCTTCGGTAAATTACGGGATGTATCTTCAAGGCACAAACTTGGATAAGGCCGCATTTGGTCATCAGATAGCGGCCCCGGCAATTGAGTCAACTCATGGTCTGCGCTAACCACACATAACCAAGGCATAAACCCCATATCTCGGAAACTATACCTTTCCCCGACAGGAACCACTCGGGTTGCCCCAATGGCAACATCAACTCGACTATCCACCAGCGCATCCCACACACCATTAAACACTTCCTGATGAATAAAAAGTTCTATATCAGGAAAATAGTGGTAAAAATCAAGAATAAGCTGACGACTACGTTCTGGTTTGACAACGAGATCAATAGCAATATTAAATTGCCCTCGCCAGCCGTTTGCAACTTGTTGACATTGGTGACGAGTATCAATCATTTTTTTGATAACAGAGCGAGCTTCTTTGATAAAAATAGCGCCTGCCTCAGTTAATTCTACATCCCGATGATGACGCTCAAACAACGAAACGGCAAGCCACTCTTCCAATTGTTTTACGGTATAACTGATCGCAGAAGGGACACGGTGAAGCTCCGATGCCGCGGCACTAAAACTGCCTGTTCTGGCAACCGCATCCACGACTTCAAGTGAATATTCCGACCACATAATTTTACCTTTCAATTTTTTTCACAGCACTATGCAAATATTACCATTTCACAAGTAAAAATCACGACGTATAGAATATGTGTCAATATTGTTATCTATCTTATCACTGCAAATTATTTCAATCATGACATTCAAAGAGAGTAATCAAATGAAAAACTCAAGTCAGTTCATGTTCTACCTTGCAGGCTTGAGTATGCTAGGCTATCTGGCTATTGATATGTATCTGCCAGCATTCGGTGCTATGCAACAAGAATTAGGGACATCAGCAAACGCAATTAGCGCCAGCCTAAGCATCTTTCTTGCAGGTTTCGCCTTTGCGCAACTTTTGTGGGGGCCTCTTTCAGATCGCTTTGGCAGAAAACCGATTATTATCACCGGCCTATCCCTGTTTTCTATTGGCTGTCTGGGAATGATGTGGATAACAGATTCCACCCAACTTTTAGTTTTGCGTTTTGTCCAAGCCATAGGTGTGTGTTCAGCCGCCGTCTCATGGCAAGCATTAGTTATTGATCGTTACGATTCCAATCGTACCAAACGTGTTTTCGCAACGATTATGCCATTGGTTGCACTCTCCCCTGCCCTAGCGCCTTTAATGGGAGCCTGGCTGTTGCAACATGGCGGCTGGCGCATAATTTTCCTAATCTTACTGACAATCACATTAGTACTGTTGTTTTTTACTCTATTTTTGCAAGAAAATCGCAAAAACCGTGAAACTCAAGTGCAAACAAATAATGTCTCTTTCCTTACGCTATTAAAATCACCACTGTTTAATGGCAACGTTCTGATATTCGCATCATGCAGCGCCGGCTTTTTTGCCTGGTTAACCGGCTCCCCTTCAATTCTCGGTGAAATGGGATATACCCCCGATGACATCGGTCTGAGTTATATCCCTCAAACGTTGGCCTTTATCGTTGGAGGTTATGGATGTCGCAGTATTTTGACCAAAATAAAAAGTGAGATTATTTTTCCTTATCTGTTAGTTGGCTATGCTGTCAGCATGATTACGCTCTATTTGATTGCAAAATTTAGCGAGCCAACTCTATTCACTATTCTGATCCCTTTCTGCTTTATGGCTGCAATGAATGGCGCATCATATCCAATTGCAGTAGCAAACGCTTTATCCGCTTATCCACAAGACAGTGGAAAAGCTACTGCATTACAAAACACGCTTCAATTAGGGCTCTGTTTTATTGCCAGTTTGGTTGTATCAGCATTTATCAGCAATCCACTTATATCCACAATCACTGTCATGGTTTCTACCGTTGTTCCAATGACATTAGGATATTTTATACAGTGGAAAAAAAACGCTGATCGCTGTATTCAAACAGTTGAACAAAATTCCTGATATTAATCAAATTATTATATCAATAAAGGCGGCTAATTATCAATTAATCGCGGCCTTTATTTATTAATTGATAAAACAATTTTATGCTTTTATACTCAATAAAGATCTTTATTACAAATAACCTGGAATTTGAGGTTTTGAGGAGCAATGATTGCCCCTATTAAACTCATGGATTAGTCATCTTTAAGATTTTTTTACTTTGATCCTTTGTTAGCTAAAACGAGCTCCTCAATATTCCATCACCCTAACGTTGGAGAATATATGAGTTCACCCTATATTGAAAACCCGAAAACAGCTATTAACTTCTGGCAGAGAATGGCTAATGAGATGCTAGAGGAGGCAGGTATTCAAATTAATGGTCACAATCCTTATGACATCCAGATAAAAAACCCTAATTTCTACAAAAGAGTTTTACAACAAGGTTCAATGGGATTAGGTGAAAGTTACATGGATGGCTGGTGGGATTGCGAGCGGTTAGATATTTTCTTTTATCGCGTTTTTCGCGCTGGATTAGAAAATAAAATGCCCAATAATCTCAAAGAGATAGTAAGAATCGCAACAGCCCGCTTACGTAATCTACAAACGCCAAAAAGATCATGGATTGTCGGCTATCAACATTATGATTTAGGAAATGATCTTTTTACCCGTATGCTTGACCCTTATATGCAATATTCTTGCGGATATTGGAAACAAGCTGAAACACTGGAACAAGCTCAGCTTGATAAGTTGAAACTCATCTGCGAGAAATTGGAACTTTCTCCAGGTATGACCCTGCTGGATATTGGATGTGGTTGGGGTGGGCTATCCGCTTATGCCGCTAAAAATTATGGTGTTTCCGTCACAGGCATAACTATTTCAGCCGAACAACAGAAATATGCACAGAAACAATGCTCAAATCTGGATGTAAAAATCATTCTGAAAGATTATCGAGATTTACATGGGCAGTTCGACAGAATCGCTTCTGTCGGTATACTTGAACACGTTGGACCTAAAAATTACGCGACTTACTTCGACGTCGTTCAAAGAAACTTGAAACCTGATGGCTTATTCCTGCTACACACCTCAGGTTCCAGCAAAGCTAAAGCCAGTGCTGACCCGTGGATCAGCAAATATATTTTTCCTAATGGCTGTTTGCCTTCGATTGAGCAAATAGTCCACACCAGCAAACACTGTTTTGTTATGGAAGATTGGCATAACTTTGGCGCAGATTATGATCGAACATTGATGGCCTGGTATGAAAGATTTATCGCCAGTTGGCCTGAAATACAAGATAACTATAATCCAACGTTTAAACGCATGTTTAGCTATTATCTGAATGCCTGTGCCGGTGCGTTTCGTGCTCGCGATATTCAATTATGGCAAATCATATTCAGTCTAAAAGGCATTGAAGGCGGGTTGCGGGTAGCCCGATAGTTAACCTAAAAGCTACAGGTTTCCACCGTAGCTTTTATTCAATGCAGTATATCTATTTCTCATTAACGGAAATCACCCACATAACCATTATCAAAGAAAACGGTTTGATCAAATGCTATTTTTCCACCAGAAAATATCAAATCTAAATGATGACTCCCTTTTACACCACCACCTAAACCAAGATGTAAGCCAGGATGCCGCTCTTCAAAACCGGCATTTCTGCCATAAAGCGCTTTCACCCCAGTGTTAGTACCAATACCAAACTCTTCAACAATTCTATTTCCGTGATTATGATTTAGATATAAATTAAAATCTCTACTAAATTCATCATTCTCACAATCAAAACCAATAATTTCACCCTCTTTTATATTTATAGTCATCATATCATTGACAACCCCATACTTTATGGCAAAGGGTGCAGTACTCAAAAAGGTACCACTAAAGCTAATACTGCCGTTAAGGTTCTTTATATGACTTGCTATTTCCCCAGGAATAACATCAATATTTCCGTTGCCATCAATGGAAGTCCATTTATGGTCCTTTTCTAAATAACCTACAACCGAGTTCCCTTTATTATCTGTATATTTAATCTTCTGTGATCGACTTGATAACCCAATAAGTTTTTGATTCCTTTCTGTTATTGATGCTGGTGGCTCACTGAATGCTTCAATAAAATGCGGACCATAATCTTTAAACAGTACAGATTTCTTCCATGATTCAGTAATAAAGCTTCTTATTTTGGTTAGATATTCAGGCCCTTGTGGAGATGCATTCTTTAATGTTGATGATGCGTAAAGAAAAATAAACAAATCACAATCGGCTATTTTTTGTTTTACATCGTCTGGCGGCGTTTTTTCTAAGAAAGCGAAATCAGATTTCACATCGAAATTCTTTTTATACACATGCATCTTTTGCGCAATATCGCCATGCTCAGTATCAGATCCGATAAATATTTTTATACATTCATCATTTCTTACTTTATCCGAAATCGCAGGATGATACGATAAACAACGATACATATTCTCAAGACTTTTATCCATGAGGACAATCCTGTTTATTTTTAAGTAAGGGGAAACTCTCCCCTTACTTATCTATTATTATAAAGAGCCTTAATTATAAAAAACCGTTAAGGCCAAAGTGCAGTACCAAAAGGTACGACAGCTTGCGCATTCATCATTTCAACAGCATCATCGTGTGTAGGTTCTTCAAGCCATTCATCTAACTCAATCGGGTTTTCCATAAAGTAGCCTCTAAAATATCATCGTGGAGATTAGTCTGCGCTTTACGAGAAAGAGCATTAACACAATAATAACAATATTAACTATATTAGTTAACAAAATGCGCAAGACTCTGCAATATAAATCACAAAAAGGAGCATCGTTGGTTCAATACTCCTTTTTAACGCCGTTAATTCTGTTTGAAAGCGACAAGTGGGGGTCCGCCTGTCGCTCCTCATTTATTGATCATTCTGCCATCCATGTCTCTGACTGCTGAGAGAGGACCTGTTCCCGCTCTCTCTGGGCAAGAACGCGCTCCACAGTATCAACAATCGCTTGAGTCTGTGAGTCAATCTCAATATTAACTCTCTGACCAAGACGTTTCTTACCTAATGTTGTACGTTCCAATGTTTCAGGAATAAGGTGAACGCAAAAACGATTATTAACCACATCGCCAATTGTCAGGCTAATTCCATCGATGCCGATAAACCCTTTATGTAAGATATATTTCATTAGTTGCTTATCATGGATACGGAACCATATCTGATGGTTATTTTCTGAAGTGAAAATTTTAACTATCTCAGCAACCGTGATGATATGACCGGACATCAAATGTCCACCAATTTCATCCCCAAATTTAGCCGCCCGCTCCAAATTCACATAATCCCCTATCTGCAAATCACCAAGATTAGTCAGACGTAGAGTCTCTTTGATTAAGTCGAAACTAATCTCATCGCCTTCTATTTTAGTTACCGTCAGACAACAACCGTTATTGGCAACCGATGCCCCGGTTTCAATACCCGGCAATAATTCAGCCGGGAATTTAACAACATGAGTCCGAAAATTGCTCTTTTCATCAATAGCAACCAAGGGTGCCTTTCCCTGAACGATGCCCGTAAACATAGAAGAACCTCTTAATGACTGTGTATAATTATTAATTAGTTTATATCAAGTTGTCATTGATAAATACCACCTAAACATTTGAATATAAACTCAGCATGATTGTTGTAATATAGTATCAAATAGATACAATACCCCGGTTAGTAAACGGTTGATTTTTCGAAAATCGTTTCTTATATACAGACGTTTTTCTTAATATTTTCTACTTTTAAAATAAGGTGTGATGCGTGCAGAAATATTTAAAAGAAGCGCGTAGTTTGCTCGCTCTGGGGATCCCCGTCATTATTGCCCAATTTTCCCAAACTGCAATGGGAGTTGTGGATACCGTTATGGCGGGTAGCGTCAGTGCAACCGATATGTCTGCGGTTGCCGTTGGCACCTCTATCTGGCTGCCAGTTATTTTATTTGGTTACGGCTTACTATTAGCTTTAACACCCATTATTGCGCAAATGAATGGCTCTGGACGCAGGAATCTCATTGCTAACCAAACTCAACAAGGATTTTGGTTATCGATTTTCCTCTCCATTATCATTATCGCTATTTTATACAACAGCAAGTTCCTGATTGACAGGCAACATAATATAGATCCACTTTTGGCAGAAAAAGCGGTTGGATTTATCCACGCAATCATGTGGGGTGCGCCAGGCTTTCTATTTTATCATGTGCTGCGTAATCAATGTGAAGGTTTATCGAAAACCAAACCAGGCATGGTGATTAGTTTTTTAGGATTGTTAATTAATATTCCGATTAACTACATACTCATTTACGGTAAATTCGGCGCGCCCGCTTTAGGTGGTGTTGGTTGCGGCGTTGCAACCGCCAGTGTTTACTGGGCCATGTTCCTATTAATGCGTTGGTATGTGAAACATTCGTCATCACAAAAAGATATCCGCCCTAAACATCGTTTTGCCGCACCAGACTGGCATATTCTGAAACGTATTTCAGCTCTCGGTTTTCCTATTGCGATGGCGATGTTTTTTGAAATTACCCTATTTGCCATAGTGTCATTGCTGATCTCTCCTTTAGGCATTACTGCTGTCGCAGGGCATCAAATCGCACTAAATTTCGGCTCATTAATGTTTATGTTCCCAATATCTTTAGCCGCGGCAACCACTATCCGGGTGAGCTACAATTTAGGACAAAAGTCTACCGATAATGCCCGGATATCAGCCTATACCGGAATTATGGTTGGCTTGGTATTTGCTTGTTTAACCGCAACTTTTTCTATTATTTTGCGAGAGCCGATCGCTTTGATGTATAACGACAATCCTGAAGTTATCATCATGGCATCGCATCTGATGTTATTTGCCGCGCTTTATCAATTATCTGATGCCGTACAGGTTGTAGGGGCTGGTGTTTTACGTGGATATAAAGATACGCGTTCTATCTTTTATATCACTTTCATCGCTTACTGGATTTTGGGGTTGCCAAGCGGTTACATTCTGGGATTAACTGACCATTTCGTACCCGCTATGGGGCCGCAAGGGTTCTGGATTGGCTTTATTATTGGCCTGACTGCATCAGCAGTGATGATATTTACCCGTATTTTGTGGATACAAAAACAGCCAGATGAGATAGTTTTACAACGTTCAACTCGCTGATTTATTTTCTATAAAGCCGGGGACGAATACTTAATTTGGTGGAATAAACGACAAACTCACTGTGTGTAGATGCAAATACGAACAGTTGAACAATAATTTGTATTATTCCCCTTGCCAGAAGGCTAACTCGCCGCTAATATTCGTCCCCGTTGTCACCCATGCAATTTAGATTGCGTCCGTAGCTCAGTTGGTTAGAGCACCACCTTGACATGGTGGGGGTCGGTGGTTCGAGTCCACTCGGACGCACCAATTACTTGATTAATATTACTTGATTAATATTACTTGGTTAATATTGTTTGGTTGATAGCATAATCCTATTAGTGCGTCCGTAGCTCAGTTGGTTAGAGCACCACCTTGACATGGTGGGGGTCGGTGGTTCGAGTCCACTCGGACGCACCAAGTCTACAAATCTCTTTTCTTACTTTTATTATCTCTTGGTTGCGTTCGATCCTCTTACCTTGTCAAAATACACTGTCGGCTGTTTACAAAAAGTTTCCTCAATGAGTTATAACCCTTCTTTGCTAAGATCTGCGTCATTTTTCCAGTTTATCGTTATAATTAATTCACATAATCATTTTTCGATTCATTTCACAGAAATAAGTCTCTATAATACGGCGCAATTTACAGTTGAATGGTTTCAGCTCATTAGTTTGCCGAACACTGAAAAGTTATAGATTAATCGTATGTATAAACTCACATAATTACATGTGCCTAACCTTGCACAAAAAGCACCGCATGTCTTCCCCGCCACCTGTCCTTAATGATGTTGCGCAACATTCAACACTATATGGTATCTGCGCAAGCCATAAAGTTGGCGGTTTCACTATTTTATCCAATTAAAACCTGTAGATAGATTGTCATGAAAAAAACCAAAATTGTTTGTACTATCGGGCCAAAAACAGAATCCGAAGAAAAACTGACCGAACTGTTGAATGCCGGCATGAATGTTATGCGCCTTAACTTTTCACATGGAGACTATGAAGAGCACGGTCAGCGTATTCAAAATATCCGTTCAGTTATAGCTAAGACAGGTAAACAAGCCGCTATTTTGCTGGATACTAAAGGCCCGGAAATTCGCACCATGAAGCTGGAAGGCGGTAATGATGTCACTCTAACCGCTGGTCAGACCTTCACTTTTACCACTGACACTTCCGTTATCGGTAATAAAGACCGTGTAGCTGTCACTTACAGTGGTTTCCCTGCGGATCTGGCTCCCGGTAATACCGTGCTAGTCGATGACGGTTTGATCGGCATGACAGTCAAAGAAGTCACTAAATCAGAAGTCATTTGCCAAGTTTTGAACAATGGTGACTTAGGTGAAAATAAAGGTGTTAACCTGCCGGGTATTTCCATTAGTTTGCCAGCTCTGGCTGAAAAAGATAAACAAGATTTGATCTTTGGTTGCCAACAAGGTGTTGATTTCGTCGCCGCTTCTTTTATCCGCAAACGCTCCGATGTTCTGGAAATCCGTGAACATTTGAAAGCGCACGGCGGTGAAAATATTCAAATCATCTCTAAAATTGAAAATCAGGAAGGTCTGAACAATTTTGATGAAATTCTGGAAGCTTCTGACGGGATCATGGTTGCCCGTGGTGATCTGGGCGTTGAAATCCCGGTAGAAGAAGTGATCTTCGCTCAGAAGATGATGATTCAAAAATGTAATATTGCTCGCAAAGTTGTTATCACTGCAACTCAAATGCTCGACTCCATGATTAAAAACCCGCGTCCTACCCGTGCGGAAGCCGGTGACGTCGCTAACGCTATTTTGGATGGTACTGATGCAGTTATGCTTTCCGGTGAAAGTGCAAAAGGTAAATATCCAATAGAAGCGGTGACTATCATGGCAACGATTTGTGAACGTACAGACCGCGTAATGCCAAGCCGTATTGAAGCCGTCAATTGCCGTAACCTGCGCGTAACCGAAGCGGTATGTCGTGGCGCCGTTGAAACAGCAGAAAAGCTGGAAGCCCCTCTGATTGTGGTCGCAACCTATGGCGGTAAATCTGCCAAATCCATTCGTAAATACTTCCCTGGCGCTCCTATTCTGGCATTGACCACTAATGAAGTGACTGCCCGCCAATTACTGCTTGTTAAGGGCGTTTCTACCCAAATTGTTAAAGAAATCGCCTCTACCGACGATTTCTACCGCATTGGTAAAGAAGCAGCACTAGCAAGTGGCCTGGCGGAGAAAGGTGAAATCGTAGTTATGGTATCCGGTGCCTTGGTTCCAAGCGGTACAACCAACACCTCGTCCGTTCACGTACTTTAATTTAATAAGTTGTTTTATTTCTGAAACACCGCAAATATGGCGGTGTTTCAGAACATTAAATATCTGATTTTCTCCATCAACTGATGCAATACCAAATTATTTTACCAATCATCATAATCACAGATTTATTTCCATTCTATCTATTTCAACGAATAATAAAATAACCTTATTCTTCTTATTTACCATTAGCCAAATATTTAAAACCGCCATTTTCAATTTTGGCTTTTAAATTATCCCTTTAAAATAGAATAGATTTAATAATCAGCCATAATACATATGTATTTTAAAAACAATGAGCATTATTAACACACATAAAATAATAAGATTATCTACTTAATCAAAAAATAATTTACACAGAGAAAATCCTATGATTATATTAATAACTTTAAAATATAATAATGTATCTTTGTTATTTACTTCTACCTTTATTATTTCCTTCATTTAATATCTTTTTCTTATTGATATTATCTCTACCTTGCTTCCCGCGCCATCTGGCTAACGGCAAGTACAGATTACCAGCCAGTTTCATTGGCGTTCATGTAATAACATGCAAAAAGCTCAGTTGATGAACATGACAATAGGTTAACTCACTCCTGAAAAATATCGCTTTTAATACTCTAATCTCTAATCTAAAGTTATTAAAAAATTCCTCATTAACTCCTATTTCTACAATCCAATCATTAATCACGAATGTCAAATAAAATCTAACAACAATAATATTTTATCAACACCTAAAATATTATTAATGATAAATAACAACATGAATAATAAATCAAAATTAAATAATAATAGAAATATTATTATAATATATTTATTTTGGTTTTTGTGAAAATTTACAATCTGACTATAAGTTATTTATTAACAGAAAATAAAATCATTTAATATATTCATTATATGGATCAAATTATTCCATCCACTTATATGCTGATTGATGATAATGCCATTCTCTGTTTTCTCATGGTCAGAAAATGGCGTAAACCTCGACAATGATGACATTTTCCAGCACTACATCATTTGCGGAGAACCCACTTTGTATGTCATCAATATCTTTTCCTTAATTATGGTTCATCGAAAGCTTTACCGACTTCACTTAAATTCTGGAACTCACTTTTTGTTCCGGCCGCTTTCGCCTGAATCGAGCACAGAATATCTTGACGACTAAAAATCGAAGCTTGCAAAAGTGCTATTTGTTGCAGCGATTCATAAACACCATGATCACGGCTGTAAAGCATAGCTCGTTTAATCCCGTTAATGGCAACAGGAGGCCGATCAGCAATGCGTCGGGCAGTCGCGAGAGCACCTTCGATTAATGTCTCTGTAGAAGGGAACACTTTTACCACCAGCCCCAAATCATGAGCCTGAGCCGCACTCAGCGTATCTCCAGTAAGGGCAAAATAGCGGGCCATACCCCCAGGGATCAAATGTTGCAAACGTTGAAGAATACCTAAGTCAGCCATCATACCGATATTGGTTTCTTCTATACGAAACTTCGCATGTTCAGCAGCAAAACAAAAATCGCATGCGGCAATTAAGTCAAAACCCGCGCCAAGACAGGCGCCTTGCACCGCGGCAATAACAGGGAATCGTGCATGCTCCAATACGCTTATCGCCTCCTGCATTTGTAATAAGCTGAACTGCATCGATTCCCGCTCATTAGGATTAGCCGTATTAGCCTCTTTGCTGGAGGCAAAAATTTGCAGATCAAGCCCACCACAAAATGTGTTTCCTTGTGCTGAGATCACCATTGCCCGAACTTCACCTGAACGACTAAGTTGCTCTATCGCCTCAGGAAACCTTTTCCAGAACCCAAGCGCCAAACTATTTGCCTTTTCGGGACGACTGAGTTGTAAATGAGCGACTCCGTTGTCAATGTTGATGTCAAAATATTCGTTAGATTGATCAGTTAACATAACAAACTCCTCTTACCAGTTTGCATTTGAGCCTAGGATTCAACCTGAACATTGTCAAGTTGTTCATCTACAGTAAGATTCAGTTAACAAATTTGTTTTAAGAGAAACCCTAAATTTATGTATAAAAAATGGCTGCATTAATAGAGATGTCCTGATGGTTCAATAGATGCAAGATGATTTGGATGTTGTATTTTTTATTTATAAGAATTTTTAACTAAAATTATTTCGAAGAATATCATTCCCTCATGGAATAGGCTTTTTTTGATTAAAATGTTACTCAACGGTTTTGTTTTTTTACATTCAGATAAAAATTATCCACTCGTTAAAGAGAAAAATTGAAATAATTGGTTTTCATGATAAAAATTTATTCTCTTTCTAAAAAACTTTGTGTAATACTTACATGGCTACTTGGAGATTAACTTAAATCTAGAGGGTATTATAATGAATCGTACTAAAATTGTACTGGGTGCAGTAGTTCTGGCTTCTACTCTGTTGGCTGGTTGTTCAAGCACTGCTAAGGTTGACCAACTGACTTCTGATATTCAGACTCTGAATGCAAAAGTTGATCAACTGAGCAATGACGTGAACGCAGTACGTACTGACATTCAAGCCGCTAAAGACGATGCAGCTCGTGCGAATCAGCGTCTGGATAATCAAGTTCGTTCCTACAAAAAGTAATTTTTTGTAATTATGTACAAAAATGGCGCACAGTCTATCTGTGCGCCGTTTTTTTATCATCGGATTCTGTTAGATAAATATTTGCTGACTTCCCTGTCCGCAATAAAATATTAATTTTCCCGATAGATTGGCCCAGGCTGATATAACGGTGGTAATTTAAACGATTCAGATATATCTTTATTCACCGCTTGTTCAGCACCTTTAACATCATCCTCTACCCGCACGATATTCTCTTCCTGCAACTCCTGTTGTGTTTCAGGTTCTATGCCTTGACTTACCAATACCGGCATACCAGAACGGCGTACTATCGCTTGTTCAACAATGTTTTTATCCGTTTTGCTATTATCAATGAACTTGTTCAAATCGATTGATCGGACAATAGGTAATGTTTGTGGATCATCATTCTCTTTCTTAGACAACGGCTGGTGTACTTCAATATAACGCTCACCATTTGGTTCTACAGAATACTTAACCGCTTCATTGATAATCTGTACTCGCGTTCCTCGGGGCACTGTGTTGAATAACGTTTCAATATCATCAGGACGTAAACGGATACAACCGGAACTCACCCGCATGCCGATACCAAAATCAGCATTCGTACCGTGGATCAAGTATTCTCCGCGTCCGGCAGCTAAACGCAACGCAAATGCGCCCATTGGGTTTTCAGGACCAGCAGGAACAACCGCAGGTAAGCTAATCCCCTGTTCAGCATAATGCTTACGGATATTCTTAGTCGGCGTCCAAGTTGGATCTTTAATTAACTGGCTGACAGATGTTGTCATCACTGGCGTATTACGACCAAGTTGCCCAATACCAATCGGATAAACGATGACTTTATTTTTTCCTTTAGGGAAGTAGTAAAGTCTAAGTTCTGCAAGGTTAATCACAATCCCCTGCCTCGGTGTATCAGGCAACAGCATTTGTGACGGAATAATCAGTTCAGAACCCGGAGTAGGCAAATAAGGGTCGGTACCAGGGTTAGCTTCCAGCATTGCCAATAAACCAATTTCATATTCGGCAGCAATGGCTTCCAAAGAACGCCCATCATCGGGTACAACCAATGTCGTATTTTCGCCAATTAAACGGCTATTGGCCGCTGGCAAAGTATATTCTGTGGCGCTAACGGTGTTAGCTAATCCACTTAACAATAACATGCCAATAAACGTTAAAACTCGTTTCATGCTTGCTTCCTGGAATGACTTCTGAATGGTTATCGAATAAATTTAAGTGTAAAAGGTTGAAGCCTTATCGGCCGTATATGTTATCAGTAGTGAAAGAAACTCGTAAGACTAGTATTTAAACCATTTTACTTGCCCTATTTCGGATGGCGCATATCATCGCATGCAGCCCCTGCGTACGTGAGGGTGTCAGATGTTGCTCCAAAGACAATTTTCCAAAATATTCAGTCACCTCCAAAGCCAAAATCTCCTGGGGCGTTTTATCCTGAAACAGGATAAAGACAATCGCAACCAACCCTTTAACAATAGCGGCATCACTGTCGCCAATAAATTCCACTTTGTTTTGGTGATTCGTTCTCAGCAGTATCCACACCTGACTCTGGCAACCTGCGATTAAATTCTCAGGTTGGCGTTGTTCGTCAGTAAGAGGAGGCAACCTCGCCCCCAATTCAATCATATAGAGATATCTTTCTTCCCAGTTCTGACAACGGGAAAAATTACGTAACAACTTATTTGTGTCGGGCAAACTTGCCATGACTTTTTCCTTTCAACCCAGTAACTGTTCTATTCGCTGCAATGCAACAACAAGCGCATCAATATCTTCTTGCGTAGTATAAATCGCCAATGATGCCCTACACATACTGGAAACGTGATAATGCTCCATCAAAGGAAGGGCACAATGATGTCCGGTACGGATCGCTATTCCATATTGATCAAGGAAACTTCCCACATCATAAGCATGGTGCTGACCAAGGTTGAACGCAATAACCCCCTGACGTCGCTCAGGACCATACAATTTCAGGGTTCTGACCTCTTTCAGCCGTGCCATCGCATAATCCATCAGTGCCTGTTCATGTTGCTGAATTTCATCCAGCCCAAGTGAAGTAACATAATCGACAGCAGCACCAAGCCCAATAATTCCCGTAATATTTGGGGTTCCCGCCTCAAATCGCCACGGTGATTCTGCATAGGTTATCCCCTTTTGCAGGCTAACCTGTTTTATCATCGCGCCACCCCCTTCCCAAGGTGGCATAGCATCCAGCAGGGATTTACGCCCATAAAGCACACCAATGCCTGTTGGACCATATAATTTGTGGCTGGAAAAAACATAGAAATCGCAGTCCAGATCCTGCACATCAACTTTCTTATGCATAATGGCTTGAGCGCCATCGACCAGAATAGGTAACCGACTTCCCTGCTCATTAGCCAGTTTTCTTGCCTGTTTGATGATTTGACGTACAGGATTCACGGTGCCAAGCACATTAGAAAGGTGAGTAAAAGAGAGTAATTTAGTACGTGAATCAATCAAAGAAGCCAAAATTGCGTGATCCAATTCGCCATTCTCATTCAACGGCCATATTCTGATTTCAAACCCAATCTGTTCTGCCAACATATACCACGGAACGATATTGGCATGATGCTCCATTTCAGTAATAACAATATTATCGCCGCTATTGATAAATTTGCGGCCATAACTGTTAACAACCAGGTTAATCCCTTCCGTCGTACCCTTGACGAACACAATCTCTTCATCACTTCGAGCATGAATAAATTGCGCCATCTGATGACGCACATTTTCAACCATCCGAGTAGCCGCAGAACTCAGGGTATGAATTCCCCGGTGAACTGACGCATACTGGTGTGAACAAAATTCACTTTCTCGTTCAATAACCGAAACCGGCTTCTGAGCACTGGCTGCACTATCAAGATAAACCAGTGGATGACCATTAACCTGTTGAGCTAACACCGGAAAATCTTGCCGCACCTTTTTTACAGAAAAAGTCATTTTTCCACTCCCGCTAAACGGTGCTTAATGTGTTTCATCACCGCGCTCTTCAGGGATTCATCTGCAATAGATTCAGTAAGCTCAGCAGCAAAAGCAAATACCATCATATGCTCTGCATCACGTCGGTTGATACCACGTGATTGCAGATAAAACAGTTGCTCTTCATCTATCCGGCCAACGGTCGCACCATGACTGCATTTCACATCGTCAGCGTAAATTTCCAGTTGGGGCTTGGTATCCACTTCTGCCTGTTTACCTAACAACAAATTGTTATTGGTCATTTGTCCGTCAGTTTTCAATGCATGAGGCGCCACTTTGATCACGCCGTTAAATACCGCTTTGCTCTGATCCATCACAATGGTTTTATGCAACTGACGGCTTTCACAATGCCCTTTATTATGTTCCAAATAAGTACGAGTATCGGCGACCTCTTTTCCTTGTGGCAACAGTAAGCTATTCAACGACAAATTGGCCCCTTCGCCATCCAACTTAACACTGGCATTGTGTCGGCCAAGCCCAGAACCTAATAAAAAGCTGGTGCTTTTTACTTGAGCATCACGACCAATCACAATATCGCTATGTGCAAAGTGATAACTCGCACTATTCTCAACCCCCAGTTTTATATGGGCAAAATGAGCATTGTCACCCACTTCCGCAGTTAATCGGCTGCCTGTCATATGAGGTTGCTGTCCATCAATACTGGCGAAATGTTCGATCACGCTGGCACTCGCATTCGTGCCTACGACAATATGGTAGCGGTAATGACTGGTATTCAATTCTTCACCACCATGACCACTGGTTATATTCAACAGGTACAAGGGCTTTTCTGCTACTTGTCCAGCCTTTAACGTAATAACCAAAGGCTGTTGGGCCAAACTCTCTGTCAGATGCAGAAAAATCTCACCCTGTACCGGTGCCGGAAGCCCACTTTTATTATCCAGTAAATTGAGCTGATAGGGTCCAAAATCACAGGAACTCAATAAAGGTGAAAAACAGCCATCCACCATAACGACACGCCAACAATCCATTGGAATCGCCAGTTGTTCACATTGTGCTACTGTCAATTCCCAAGTTTCGCTGCTGTATTGCTGATTTAACAATTTATCCAGCCGAGTATAACGCCAATCTTCATGTCTGAATTGGGGAAAGCCGGTTTGAGTGACTCGTTGCCAATGCAAACTGGCATGAGATGAATTCTCACCATGACGACAACGATATAAATTTGCAAAACGTGCTAACGCTTGCTGGTTACGTTCTGCAACCTGCCGCACCTTTTCAGCTTTTTCACTGTTGGTCAATAAGCCAGCCATAACCTTGCTCCTCCAACTTTTTCGCCAAACTGAAATCACCGGATTTAATAATTCGTCCCTGATAAAGTACATGCACAAAATCGGGTGTCACATAATCCAAAATACGTTGGTAATGGGTCACAATAATAAATGAGCGATTCTGATCACGTAAGGAGTTCACGCCATTAGCCACAATTTTCAATGCATCAATATCCAGCCCTGAATCTGTCTCATCCAGAATACAAAGTGTCGGCTCCAGCGCGGCCATTTGCAGAATATCATTACGTTTTTTCTCGCCACCGGAAAAGCCGACATTGACTGAACGTGTCAGCAAATCCGGCGGCATATCCAACAATTCAATTTTCTCTTCGATAAAATCGGCAAAATCAAAGCGATCCAGCGGCTCCTGACGGCGATATTGGCGGACAGCATTCACTGCGGTTTGTAGGAAAAACTGATTACTGACACCCGGAATTTCCACCGGATATTGAAAAGCGAGGAAAATCCCCTCCCCGGCTCGCTCTTCTGGCTCAAATCCAAGTAAATCTTTACCTTTAAAGGTGATTTCACCATCACCAATTTCATACTCTTCACGGCCAGCTAACGTTGCTGATAATGTACTTTTACCGGAGCCATTCGGCCCCATAATGGCATGAATTTCACCCGGTTTAACTTCAAGGTTTAATCCTTTTAAGATTTCATTACCTTCAACACTGACTCGTAAATTTTTAATACTTAACATATTACATGCCTTCGAACGACTTAACGTTCTGTCATAAAAAAGAAACCGGGAAAACTCATCCGACACTGTGTTCAAGGCTGATCGCCAGCAACTTTTGTGCTTCAACGGCAAATTCCAGGGGAAGTTCAGAGAACACATCCTTACAGAATCCATTAACGATCATGGAAATCGCATCATCTTCACTGATGCCACGTTGCAAACAATAGAACAATTGATCTTCACCAATGCGAGAAGTTGTCGCTTCATGCTCCAGTTGCGCCGTATTGTTCTGTACTTCTACATAAGGGAATGTATGCGCGCCACATTCAGTACCAATCAACATGGAGTCACATTGGGTATAGTTACGGGCGTTTTCTGCTCCCGGTAATATTTTGACCAACCCACGATAACTGTTCTGACTACGACCGGCAGAAATACCCTTTGAAATGATGGTCGATTTAGTGTTACGGCCAATGTGGATCATCTTGGTACCGGTATCTGCCTGTTGAGTACCGTTAGTCAGAGCAACGGAGAAAAACTCGCCAATCGAGTTATCCCCTTGCAAGATCACACTGGGATATTTCCAGGTAATTGCGGAACCTGTTTCCGATTGCGTCCAAGACATTTTGGCATTTTCGCCCTCACATAACGCTCTTTTAGTGACAAAGTTGAGAATCCCCCCTGCACTGTCGCCACCTGAGAACCAGTTTTGTACCGTGGAATATTTCACTTCAGCATCTTTATGGATAATCACTTCGACAACAGCGGCATGAAGTTGATAGCTATCACGCACCGGCGCGGAGCATCCTTCTATATAGCTGACATAACTGCCTTCATCAGCAATCAGGATAGTGCGCTCAAATTGTCCCGTTTTCGCAGCGTTGATACGAAAATAGGTGGATAGCTCCATTGGGCATCGAACGCCCTTTGGCACATAAACAAAAGTACCATCAGAAGCCACCGCGGCATTCAATGCGGCAAAAAAGTTATCGTGGCTTGCAACTACACTGCCGAGGTATTTACGGACCAATCCAGGATATTCCTGTATCGCTTCACTAAATGAACAGAAAATAATCCCTTCTTTCGCTAACTTATCCCGATAGGTGGTTGAAACAGAAACGGAGTCAAAAATAGCATCTACCGCAACCGCTTCACCTTCCCGTACAGGAACACCCAACTTACCAAACGCTTCTTCAATTTCCGCGGTTAAATAGCTATTAGCTTGCTCCGCCCCTGTCCCTTGAACAACACCAGATTGTGAATTGCAACTATCATCACAAGCACCACATGAAGGTGCTGAATAGTAACTGTAATCCTGATAATCAAGATTGGGATAATTGGCTTTCAACCAATGAGGCTCTTCCATTCCTAACCAATGGCGATAAGCCTCCAGCCGAAATTCAAGCATCCATTCGGGTTCATTGCGTTTTGCGGAAATAGCCCGCACAACTTCTTCACTCAAACCTTTAGCCAACTCATCCGTCGCCACCTGAGTAAAGAAGCCTTCTTTATAGCGATGATCGCTGAGCCAAGTCTGCACATCATCGCTGATTTCTACATTGCTCTGAGACATATATTGGTACACTTATATACCAAAGCTTTCACCACACCCACAGGCATGTTGTGCTTTTGGATTATTGAATTTAAATATCTGATTTAAACCTTCACGAACAAAATCCACTTCAGTACCATCAATAAAGGGCATGGCTTTCAAAGGGACATATAGGCACGCGCCTTCATTTTCATACCTCAGATCATCAGGCGCGGGTTCGTTAACCATCTCAAACACATAGCCAAAACCGGCACATCCTGACTGCTTAACCCCCAGATATAATCCTTTACTTTGTGGGTTTTGCTGCATCAACTTTAGGATCTGCGCCGCGGCTCTCGCGGTGATGGTAATTCCTTGCCATGCGGTTTCATTTAGAGAAAAGGTTTCAACGCTGTTTGTCATAGTTGACCTCACATTTGTTCCATAGCTATTTTTGCCGCCGTTATCGGAGTGTTCTCCTTCCGTATAATGGTAATGATAACCTTTATCACTTCAACCATTTGTTTTAAGAGGATATACCTTAATAAGGTTAAATTTTATTCGAATGCGATAATTTATGTTCATTTCATATGAAGGTATCTCTTTAATTTACTGTTTTATCTATAAATTATTAGTTTGATCAATTGTGCTATCCTTTACTTATTGGCGTAAAACAAAAGCACAAAAAGTTCATCAGAAATACTATCGATACGAGCTTTCAGATACACAGGAGAATGGCTTCATCCCCGGTATGAAAATAGCAGCCAGACAAAATTGACATAGTTAACCGGAGATAAAGAATGGGGATTGCTATTATTGTATATGCAAATTAAATTTCTATTTAATCGACGCAATTAATTAAACGCATTAAGAAACAATTTAATCTATATATTCCATTTTCAACATTTCTTCCCTTTTTATTAATAGTTTGACTGGCTGGCTAATTTAATTCGAAGGTATTACATGACAATAATAAATATTTTCAATATCTTGCATCTTATATGAATAAAAGTATACTGCCTCCGGGTGCTTGAGACTTTCTGTCTTGAGCATTATGTTCCAGGCAGAAAGAGAAAAGCCCCATCCGACTATAAATCGAAATGAGGCTACCCCTATGCCTAGCAACGTAAGGCTAGCCTCTTACCTGATAAAAAGCAAGGAGAGAAGGCTATGAAGCCGCAAAAAATCGCAATATTTAGTTTGATCATTATTTGTGTGACATTACTCATATTCACGTGGATAACAAGGGGTTCAATCTGTAAACTCCATATCAAACGAGGTAATACAGAGGTTGCGGCAATCATGGCTTACGAATCCAGCGACAGGTAAGGCAACCTTAGGCGGGAAGTTTTTACTCCCGCCCTTTTAGATGTTGTTATGACTTGGTTCTCAGGCACCCTTCATATTTAAGCGGCATTAAGCATAAATTAAAGCTACTGAAACTCTGTCATTCTTGGATTCACATAATAAGTGCAACATCGTTAACCGGAGATGTAAAATAGAGGTTGTTATTATATATTTTCTATTTAATTAATCAAATGCATTAAAAAACAATTTTATCTATATATTCCATTTTCAACATTTATTCCCTTTTTATTAATAATTTTACTAACTTGCTAATTTAATTCGAAGGTATTACGTGACCATAATAAATATTTTCAAGATCTTGATTCTCATGCGAATAAACGTATACTGCCTCCGGGTGCTTGAGACTTTCTGTCTTGAGCATTATGTTCTAAGTAAGAATTATGTTTCAGGCAGAAAGAGAAAAGCCCCATCCGACTATAAATCGAAATGAGGCTACTCCTATGCGTAAACAACATAAGGTTAGCCTCTTACCTGGCAAAAAGCAAGGAGAGAAGGCTATGAAGCCGCAAAAAATCGCAATATTTAGTTTGATCATTATTTGTGTGACGTTACTTATATTCACGTGGATAACCAGGGGTTCAATCTGTAAACTCCATATCAAACGAGGTAATACAGAGGTTGCGGCAATCATGGCTTACGAATCCAGCAACAGGTAAGGCAACCTTCGGCGGGAGGTTTTTACTCCCGCCCTTTGAGATGTTGTTATGACTTGGTTCTCAGGCACCCTTTATATTTAAGTGGAAAATAGGGGGGCTATTATTATATATGCAAATAGAGTTTCTATTTAATCGACGCAATTAATTAAACGTATTAAAAAACAATTTTATCTATATATTCCATTTTCAACATTTCTTCCCTTTTTATTAATAGTTTGACTGGCTGGCTAATTTAATTCGAAGGTATTACATGACAATAATAAATATTTTCAAGATCTTGCATCTTATATGAATAAAAGTATACTGCCTCCGGGTGCTTGAGACTTTCTGTCTTGAGCATTATGTTCCAGGCAGAAAGAGAAAAGCCCCATCCGACTATAAATCGAAATGAGGCTACTCCTATGGTCAACAACATAAGGCTAGCCTCTTACCTGATAAAAAGCAAGGAGAGAAGGCGATGAAGCCGCAAAAAATCGCAATATTGAGTTTGATCATTATTTGTGTGACATTAATCCTGTTCACACGGATATATAAAAATAGAATTTATATTTAATCAATTCAATTAATTAAACACATTAAAAAACAATATTATCTATATATTCCATCATCAACACCCCTTCCTTTCTTTATTAATGGCTTTACTAGCTGGTTAATTTAATTCGAAGGTATTACGTGACTATAATAAATATTTTCAATATCTTGCATCTTAGATGAATAAAAGTATACTGCCTCCGGGTGCTTGAGACTTTCTGTCTTGAGCATTATGTTCCAGGCAGAAAGAGAAAAGCCCCATCCGACTATAAATCGAAATGAGGCTACTCCATATGCATCAACAACATAAGGCTAGCCTCTTACCTGAAAAAAAGCAAGGAGAGAAGGCTATGAAGCCGCAAAAAATCGCAATATTGAGTTTGATCATTATTTGTGTGACATTACTCATATTCACGTGGATAACAAGGGGTTCAATCTGTAAACTCCATATCAAACGAGGTAATACAGAGGTTGCGGCAAGCATGGCTTACGAATCCAGCAACAGGTAAGGCAACCTTAGGCGGGAGGTTTTTACTCCCGCCCTTTTAGATGTTGTTATGACTTGGTTCTCAGGCACCCTTCATATTTAAGTGGAATTTAACGCAAATTAAAACTGCTGAAACTTTAGCATTAATTAATATATCAGAATTTACAGATTTGAATAAAAATTTATAATTAGATCTTTCCCTATTCCAATATTAATTATTTTAAAATAATTCACCATTTATATTCATCGGACATATACAATCAAACAACCCATAATATTATAAAAACATCGATAAGTTACATAAATACATATACTTCTTAAAGGTTATCACAATTAAATTCAATTACTGTGAAAAATAACCTTTTCACTTAAATAGTAGGTTATTTATCCATACAATAACCTACTTTCATTTTTGTTTTATATTTTATCCAGGCAAAACTGATGTGGTTAACCGAGAGGTACAGCACAAATGTTGCCGCTCATCAAAAATATCAATTCGCCACACTTGGTGATTACGGCCAATATGAAGAGGTTTACACACGCCTTTCACTTCACCACTACGAACTGACCGAATATGGTTAGCATTAATTTCCAATCCAACAACTTTTTTCTCACCTTCGGAACAGAGATACCCAGCTAAAGAACCGAGTGATTCTGCCAGCACAACAGATGCCCCGCCATGCAATAAACCAAATGGCTGACGGGTGCGATGATCAACCGGCATTGTGCCTTCAATATAGTCATCACCGATATGCGTGATTTTTATGCCCAGATGGCCCATCATACATTGGCTATTTACTTGATTTAGGCTATCCAGTCCAATATCACGTTTCCAAATCATGGGATTATCTCCAATAAAGCTTGCAACGGATGCTTAAGTACTTGCCCTTCTATCCGTTTAACCTGACTGCGGCAGGAATAACCGGAGCTTAGACAGCGCTCCAATGGTAATTTCTGTAAGGCAGGTTGCCAGGATAATTTATAGATACCAATAGAGTGTTCTATGTTTTTGTTTTCATGACCATAGGTTCCAGCCATGCCACAGCAGCCTACACTGATATTATCCAGCTTGCTACCCAACCGATGGAAAATTTTTCCCCATTGTTGACTACTGCCCGGTAGCATAGTCACTTCAGTACAATGTCCAAATAGATACCATTTATCACCTGATTTTTCTTCATGATCACTTTTTTCTGGCAAGGCGTTAATCAACCATTCATGAACAAGCTGAACCTCAAACTTTCCACGCTGTTCTCCCAGAATTTCTTTATATTCGTCCCGGTAGCACAAAACCAGCGCCGGATCGACACCAACCATAGGAATTCCCAACTCAGCAACCCGGTTCAGGAAATCTGACGTCTTCTTGGCCGTTTTAGCAAAACGGGATAAAAATCCTTTGATATGTTGTGCTTTACCGTTTGGCGAAAATGGCAGTAATACTGGTTTATATCCCAATTTCTCTACCAAACAGGCAAAATCAGCCACAACTTTAGCGTCGTAATAGCTAGTGAATGGGTCCTGAACGATCAATACATGTTCGTTACGATGAGCCTGATCCATTTTTTCAAGCTGTTCCAGCGTGGTAGAAAGCGCATAATGCCCCGCCAGTTGTTGGTACAGCGTCGGGCTGGATAACAAGGGTAAATCCACCATGCCGATAGTTCGGCGACTCAATTCTTGTATCCACGGCTGTTTCAGGAAGAAATTAAAGACCCGAGGAACCTTAGCCATTAATGGCGTGCTGCTTTCCGCACTCGCCACAATATGATCACGTAAAGGGCGAAAATAGCGACCATGATATAACTCAAGAAAACGTGCGCGAAATGACGGAACATCAATTTTAATCGGGCACTGTGTTGAGCAAGCTTTGCATGCCAGACAACCCGACATTGCCTCTTTCACTTCGTGAGAAAAGTCATACTCCCCGCGCCATGCCTGCCAGCTATTGCGAGTCTTCTCAATCAACCCACGTAAACTTGGTCGTTTTTGTTCTAATCCCTGTTTCAGTAGTGTCGGAGCCACACCCTGTTCAGTTAAAAGACGCAGCCATTCGCGCACGAGTGTCGCACGTCCTTTCGGCGAATGGATACGCTGCTGACTCACTTTCATCGATGGACACATCGGGCTTTTTACATCGAAATTAAAGCAAAGCCCATTCCCATTACATTCCATAGCGCCACGGAATGTATTCCTGACATTTACCGGAATTGTCCGATCATATGTTCCTCGCTTAACAGCATCGACTTTCATCATAGGGGCATCAATCCCCATCGGCGGACAAATTTTACCCGGATTCAAGCGGTTATTCGGGTCAAAGGCAGCCTTAATCCGGCGTAATTCTTCATACAAGATACTACCGAAAAATTCAGGGCTGTATTCAGCACGAAATCCTTTACCATGCTCTCCCCACAATAAACCACCATAACGTGCCGTAAGACTGACAATTTCATCAGAAATCTGTTTCATCAGTATCTCTTGCTGAGGATCACACATATCCAGCGCTGGCCGAACATGCAACACCCCCGCATCCACATGACCAAACATGCCATAATTGAGATGATAGCTATCCAATAGCTGTCGGAATTCCGCAATATAATCAGCAAGATGCTGTGGCGGCACACATGTATCTTCCACAAAAGGAATGGGTTTCGCCGCACCTTTACTGTTACCCAATAAGCCAACCGCTTTCTTGCGCATTGCATAAATACGCTCAATATCAGCTAACTCTCGGCAAATTTGATAGCCAATAACCCCTGCTTGCTTGCTATCCATCAGTTCATCAAGGCGCTGACAAAGTGTTTCTACTTGCCGCTCTATCAAAGGTTGATCATCGCCACTGAATTCAACAATATTCAACCCCTGCATATCTTTGTTAGGAACATCAGTGATCAACTCCTTAACTGAATGCCAGACGATATCCTCACGCGCCAAATTCAACACCTTGGAATCCACGGTTTCAACCGATAACGCCTTTGCCTTCACCATAAAAGGAGCATTACGCAATGCAGAATCAAATGAATCATATTTCACATTCACCAACCGCCTGACTTTCGGCAGCGGGGTAATATCCAAAACCGCTTCGGTAATAAAAGCGAGTGTTCCTTCTGAACCAGTTAAGATACGCCCCAAGTCAAATTTCTGCATATCGTCACTGAAAACATGGCGCAAATCGTAACCGGTCAGAAAACGATTGAGTTTGGGGAATTTTTCAACAATAAGTTCACGTTGTTCACGGCAACGACTAAGCACCGTGTTATAAATGCGACCGACAACCGAATCTTCTTGCGCAATCGATTCCGCCTGGGCTATATCCATAGCGCGGGTATCAAGTAATTCCCCCCCTAATAGAACGGCCCGCAGGCTAAGAACATGATCAGAAGTTTTACCATAGACGAGTGAACCCTGACCGGATGCGTCGGTATTAATCATGCCGCCCAATGTTGCACGGTTACTGGTTGAAAGTTCTGGTGAGAAGAAATAACCATATGGACGCAAATATTGGTTTAGTTGGTCTTTAATCACCCCTGCTTCAACTCTGACCCAACCTTGCTCTGGGTTAATCTCAAGGATATGATTCATATAGCGGGACATATCCACCACCACACCATCATTAAGCGCCTGACCGTTTGTACCTGTACCGCCACCGCGTGGAGTAAATGTCAAATTCTGATACTCTTTTTCACCGGCGACGCGAGCCAATAAAACCACATCGGCACTGGATCGGGGGAAAACGACAGCCTGTGGTAAGAGTTGGTAGATACTGTTATCTGTCGCCATTGTCAGACGATCGGCATAACTGCTTGCAACATCTCCGGTAAATCCTTGTTCCTTTAATGTATCCAAGAACTTCTGTGCGACCTCACTGACGTGCGGTGCTTGTGATATGCGTGGGATCATTGTCGTTTTGACCCTTTTAAAATGAGTGTCCACATTGCTCCATTTATACTATCTTTGAATCAATGCCTTAATCAGCCGTAATCATTTACCACCGTTAACTGATTTGTCTGAGAAGGCAAGCGTTTACCTTATCATAATATTCACCCATTTTGAGTAACCTATAGATAACATCCTATTTATTCATTATCTTTAGCGCCACTCAATCCCTGAGAGAAATTAACTTATGGACAAATCTCAACCACATTATGATCTACCAAAGTTATTCTTTACTTTAATTTTCTTGTCACTGTTAATTGTTACTAGTTTTTGGGTGATAAAGCCCTTTATCTTCGGTTTTGTCTGGGCGGGTATGGTTGTTATCGCTACCTGGCCATTATTAGAAAAACTACAAAACAGTTTATGGGGTAAACGCTGGATTGCCGTCTCCATCATGACGCTACTGCTAATTCTATTGTTTGTGATCCCTGTCGCATTACTGGTCAGTAGCTTGTTGGAAAACAGCGCACCATTAATCCAGTGGGCTAAATCCCCCTCCCATTTTCAGATACCGACAATGACCTGGCTGAATAGTATTCCTCTGGTTGGCGATAAACTTTACAGCGGTTGGAACTCGCTCATTACTGATGGTGGAAATGTGCTGATAGCTAAAGTCCAACCTTATGTTGGAGAAGCAGCAACCTGGTTCTTTACTCAAGCAGCAAATGCCGGGCGCTTCGTATTCCATCTCGGCTTAATGGTGTTATTTAGCATATTCTTATATCTGAAAGGCGAACAGGTGGCGCTAAGTATTCGCCATTTTGCCATTCGTCTGGCAAATAAACGTGGAGATGCCGCCATCCTGTTGGCAGCACAATCCATCCGTGCCGTAGCGCTCGGCGTGGTAGTTACCGCGCTGGTTCAAGCCATTATCGGTGGTCTCGGCCTGGCTGTTTCAGGTATTCCTTATGCGACGTTGCTGACCGTACTCATGTTTGTCTGCTGTGTCGCTCAGCTTGGCCCATTACTGATTTTAGTTCCTGCTGTCGCCTGGCTTTACTGGACAGGTGATACAACCTGGGGAACCGTATTACTGGTCTGGAGCTGCATCGTAACAACAATGGATGGATTTCTTCGCCCATTTTTAATTCGTCTGGGCGCAGATTTACCTATGGCGCTGATATTAATAGGCGTCATTGGTGGAATACTCTCATTTGGCATGATTGGCTTATTTATCGGCCCCGTTGTATTAGCGGTTGCTTATCGTTTATTAATCGTATGGATGAATGAAGTCCCAGAGCCTGAAAATGATTTAGCCGAAACGGAAAAATATCTGGAACAAGAATTTTCAGAATAATTTGTATGATAATTAATTCTGACTTACACAGCGAAAGAGAATTAGCTCTTTCGCTAAAGCATAATCTTATAAAACTTACCACTCTTTTGCGGCACTTATTCATTAAATATAATTATTGTGAAAAAATTGTTAAAAATTAGTTAAATTTGACCCATTTTAGTCGTAAATAATACGGAAATTAGGACAATTCTTAATGAATAAACCATATAACTAAATTAATATAAACAGGCTATGAACGAGACGTTTATTTCTCCTTTTGATGGTTCTACTTGTTAGAAGCTCCTATATTGCTGTGTGTAGTCCTTGCCTATCACGCCCATGATAGGCTTTTTTTTTTCGTTACTTTTATGCTTTTCCACAGAAACTGTAATCAGCAACCTTAATCGTGAAAAAACCCGCCATTATTTTGACGGGCCTTTAATTTCAATTGCGTATTATTCTCAATTAACTCACTTTTGCTAATCCTAACCAAGTTTTTACAACGGTATCTGGATTTAATGACAGGCTGTCAATACCCTCTTTCATCAACCAGTGAGCGAAATCCTGATGGTCTGAAGGCCCTTGACCACAAATTCCCACATACTTGTTTTGACGTTTGGCCGCCTGAATAGCTAATGAGAGCATGGCCTTGACCGCATCATTACGTTCGTCAAATAGTTCAGATACCACCCCAGAATCCCGATCCAAGCCAAGAGTCAATTGAGTCATGTCATTAGAACCAATAGAGAAGCCATCAAAATGTTCAAGGAACTGTTCTGCCAGAATTGCGTTGGACGGAATCTCGCACATCATAATGACTTTCAAGCCATTCTCACCACGCTTCAACCCTTGGGATGCCAGTTCAGCAATAACCGCTTCAGCCTGAGCTACCGTACGAACAAACGGGATCATAATTTCGACGTTGGTCAACCCCATATCATTACGTACGCGTTTAACCGCTTCGCACTCTAATGCAAAACAGCGACGGAAACTGTCAGAGACATAACGCCCTGCACCACGGAAACCTAGCATGGGGTTCTCTTCATCAGGTTCATAAATGTCACCGCCAACCAGATTGGCATATTCATTAGATTTAAAGTCAGACAAACGCACAATAACCCGTTTCGGCCAGAACGCAGCCGCCAAAGTAGCAATCCCCTCAGTCAAGCGCCCAATATAGAATTCAACCGGATTGTCATAACCGGCCATCAGCGATTTTATCTCCTGCTGTAACTCCAGAGTTTGCTGATCAAACTCCAGTAATGCGCGAGGATGTACACCAATCATCCGATTAATAATAAACTCCAAACGAGCAAGACCTACGCCGTCATTCGGCAATCGGGCAAAATCAAATGCACGATCTGGGTTGCCGACGTTTAGCATAATTTTTACATCAAGCTCCGGTAACTGATCGACCTGAGAACTTTGTACAGTAAAGTCCAGTTGATTTTGATAAACAAAACCCGTATCACCTTCGGCACAGGAAACTGTCACCGGCTGATTCTCTTTCAAACGTTCCGTTGCATCACCGCATCCAACAACCGCGGGAATGCCCAATTCACGGGCAATAATCGCTGCGTGACAGGTCCGTCCGCCCCGGTTAGTCACAATCGCAGCGGCTTTTTTCATAATAGGCTCCCAGTCGGGATCGGTCATATCAGTGACCAGAACATCACCCGGTTGGATGCGATCCATTTCATTCAAGTTGTGAATAACTTTTACTCGGCCTGCGCCAATACGATGGCCGATGGCGCGTCCTTCCACCAATACCTGACCTCGTTCATTCAGTTGGTAACGCTCCATAACCTGCTGGTTTGAGCGGACAGTCTCAGGACGCGCCTGAACAATGTACAACTTGCCGTTATGACCATCTTTAGCCCATTCAATATCCATTGGCCGGCCATAATGCTTTTCAATTAATAATGCCTGACGCGCTAATGCCTCAACTTCTTCATCCGCTAAAGAGAAACGATTGCGTTGTGATTCTGCTACATCTTCGATACGTACCTGCTTACCATGTTCTTTATTGTCAGCATAGATCATATGCAATTTTTTAGAACCCAGATTACGCCGCACAATTGCCGGTTTTCCCTTATTCAGAGTTGACTTATGAACATAGAACTCATCCGGGTTCACAGCGCCCTGAACAACCATCTCACCCAATCCGTAAGCAGAGGTAATAAAAACAACCTGATCAAACCCTGATTCAGTATCAATAGTGAACATCACACCGGAAGAGGCGAGATCAGAACGCACCATACGTTGTACACCCGCAGACAGCGCAACTCCTCGATGGTCATATCCCTGATGGACACGATAGGAAATAGCGCGATCATTAAACAATGAAGCAAACACATGTTTGATGGCAACCATCACCGCATCAATGCCTTGCACGTTTAGAAAAGTTTCCTGCTGCCCGGCAAAAGAGGCATCAGGCATATCTTCAGCGGTGGCCGAAGAACGTACAGCAAAAGAGGCTTCCGGCTCTCCTTCAGACAACTGTTGATAAGCATCCTGAATATCTTTTTCCAGTTGTGGCGTAAATGGCGTATCAATCACCCATTGGCGAATTTGCGCGCCGGCTTTAGAGAGTTGATTGACATCATCAACATTTGTTTCATCCAGCAAGTCATAAATACGCTGATTGACGCCACTTTGTTCCAAGAAATCATTAAATGCCTGTGCTGTCGTAGCGAAACCATTCGGGACAGAAACCCCCAGTTCTGACAGGTGAGTGATCATTTCTCCTAGGGAGGCGTTTTTACCACCAACCCGGTCAATATCATGCATACCTAATTGGTTATACCAAAGCACATTACGCGGGGTGAGGTCATTATTGGGCATTAAAACAATCCTTTTAGCATTTGGGTACAAATCGGAAAATTGGCGCTGCATAGCGCAACCATAAATAGACTAACACAATGTTTTCGCACACATAGAAAGGTGAATCGATCAACCCAACACATTATTTTTTTCTTAGGTATACTTTGCAGAGAATCAATACCCGGTTTTATTCAACTAAACAATTGGCAAGATGAAAGGTCACTATAAATATCATGGCAGAATTCAAATTAGCAACATCAGCGGAACGTAATAATGTTGAAGACGTTGAGAATGTTGAACGTACCGTTTTCTTTATTTCAGATGGTACGGCAATTACCGCAGAAGTATTGGGACATGCTGTCTTATCACAATTTCCCATCAAAATAACCGCTTATACTCTTCCTTTTGTCGCCAGTGAAACCCGCGCAAAAGAAATAAAGCAACAAATAAACCAGATATATCAAGATACGCGTATAAGACCTTTAGTTTTCTATTCCATTATCTCTTCTGGAGTGAAAAATATTATTACCAGCAGCGAAGGATTTTGTCAGGACATTGTACAGACACTCGTTGCCCCATTACAGCAAGAAACTGGATTGGAACCCAAACCCGAACTTAATCGTACCCACGGTCTGACTGAAAAGAATCTCAGTCAGTACGATGCCCGCATAGCGGCTATTGATTATGCCCTGGCCCATGATGATGGTATCTCTTTACGTAATCTTGACCAGGCACAGGTTATCCTATTGGGCGTATCTCGCTGTGGAAAAACACCCACCAGCCTCTATTTAGCCATGCAATTTGGTATTCAGGCTGCAAATTATCCTTTTACGGCGGATGATATGGACAATTTACAATTACCTGCGACATTAAAACAGTTTCAACATAAGTTATTCGGTTTAACTATAAGCCCTGAGCGGCTGGCGGCGATTAGGGAAGAACGTCGAGAAAATAGCCGTTACGCATCATTAAGGCAATGTAGAATAGAAATTTCGGAAGTTGAAGCTTTATTCCGCAAAAATAAGATTAATTATCTTAACACCACCAATTATTCTGTTGAAGAAATCTCGACCAAAATAATCGACATGATGAAGCTAAACCGCCGAATGTTTTAAAAATATATCAATAGGAATAACGGAAAAAAATTCATCATATGATTAATTATATCATTTGTTTAACTTAGTCGTTTTCGTTTATTGTAATTTCAATTACCTATAGATATGCCTGCTAATGTGAAACGAACTTTGAGAAAATATATGTACAAAACAGATGGTTTAAGGACTCACCGTGTCGATAGTTTGGTAACACCTCAAGCTCTTGCAATTCAATTTCCCGTCTCCGAAAAAATCGCTAACAATGTTACAGCGTCACGGAAACGCATTGCTGATATTCTCTGCGGGAATGACCCACGGCTTATGGTAATCATCGGTCCTTGTTCTATTCATGATATTGATGCTGCTTTAGATTATGCACAGCGACTGAACAGATTGCGTGAAAAATACCAGCACAGACTGGAGATTATTATGCGCACCTATTTTGAGAAACCGCGCACAGTAGTAGGCTGGAAAGGTTTAATTTCAGATCCCTATCTCGACGGCTCTTGCCAGGTAAATCGGGGAATTACTTTGGCCCGGAAATTACTGGTCGACGTCAATGAGTTGGGTTTACCCACGGCAACCGAATTTCTGGATATGGCGACCGGCCAATATATTGCCGATCTGATCAGTTGGGGCGCTATCGGAGCCAGAACAACAGAAAGCCAGATTCACCGTGAAATGGCATCCGCCCTCTCCTGTCCTGTTGGTTTTAAAAATGGAACGGACGGCAACATCCGTATCGCCATAGATGCAATCCGCGCAGCCAGTGTCCATCACACATTTCTCTCGCCTGATAAGCACGGTCAGATGACCATCTATCAAACCGAAGGCAACCCATACGGCCACATTATTATGCGTGGAGGCAAACAGCCTAATTACAGTGCCCAAGATATCGCTATAGCTTGTGCCCAGCTACGCGAATTTAATTTACCAGAACATTTAGTTATCGATTTCAGTCATGGCAATTGTCAAAAAATACATAAACGCCAACTGACTATAGCAAAAGAGGTGGGCCAACAGATTCAAGAGGGTTCTACCGCTATTGTCGGTGTGATGGCTGAAAGTTTTCTGGTTGAAGGCACCCAGAAAATCATTCAAGGACAACCGCTAAATTACGGTCAATCGATCACAGATCCTTGTCTAAACTGGCAAGATACAGAACAACTTATTGACATTCTCGCCGAAGCAGTAAGTTACCGTTTCTGAATCCTTATTCTGAGTTAGCCTTTATTCATTCATAAAAGGCTAACTGACAACAAATTAGTAAAATTTTATTAATGTGATGATCATGACCACCAAAAATATTGCTTGAAGTCGCCCCTTCATATAACGATAATAATTCTCACTATGATAATAGTTAGTATTCGCAAAGTGGTTTTATGACTAAAATATGTCACCAACATTCTTGCATTGCGCTTGAAAAACATTACAACATCTATCCTACTGAAATTGTAGAAATTGGCTACATTGACAGTAAACAACTATTAGGTGAGCTAGGAATTACCAGAATTCGTCACCAAGGAGAATTCTACCAATTACGCCAAACTAAAGCCGGTAAGCTGATACTAACTAAATAAAATAATAACTCAGCCAGCCACCCGGATCGCGTATCGGGGCAGCCAGCTATATCCATAACTCATAAAATATTATTATGGAGATTCGTCTGATGTCTCAATCTGCAAGATCAACACTTAAACTATCAGCATTAAGTTTAGCGATTATTAGTACTATTTCTGCTCATGCAGCAACAGAATCGTCCGATTCCAGCAGTGATAAATCATCATCCCGTGATGTGATAACTGTTTATGCCACAGGTAATGAAAGGGATAGTTTCGAAGCTCCCATGATGGTCACAGTGATAAACAGTAAGTCACCACAAAGTCAGACAGCAGGTAATGCTAACGACCTCATCAGAAAAATACCTGGCATTAACATAGCCGGAACAAACCGTGCTAATGGGCAAGATGTTAGTCTGCGCGGTTATGGTCCAAAAGGTGTTTTGACATTGATTGACGGTATTCGCCAAGGTACCGATACCGGTCATATCAACGGTACGTTCCTGGACCCGGCATTAATTAAACAAGTCGAAGTTGTACGCGGCCCTTCCGCCCTACTTTACGGCAGTGGCGCCTTAGGTGGTGTGATCGCTTATCAAACCGTTGATGCAGCAGACCTTTTGCAAGCAGGTCAAGATCATGGATTCCGCGTTTTCGCCCGCGGTGCGACGGGTGACCATAGTATGGGCTTCGGTGGTGCGACTTTCGCGAAATCGGAATCCCTGGATGGGGTATTTGCCTTCAGTACCCGTGATTCAGGTAATATCCGCCACGGTGGTGGTGTGGTTGGCGATAATGATGAATTTATCAGTAACCTGATGGCAAAAGGCAGCTGGAAAATTGATGACAACCAGTCCCTGAGCAGTCAGTTACGCTACTACCGTAATGAGGCGAATCAACCTAAAAATCCACAAACACTCACCGGAAAAAATAAAGCTCCTAGCACTTGGACTGACCGCACGACAACTCAACGTGATGCCCAACTTAGCTACCAATTAAATCCAGCGGAATATGATTGGTTAAATGCTAAAACTGACCTCTATTATTCTGATATCACTATTGATGCCCGTACTAAAGGAAAAGGGTTCGAAGGCCGTGAACAGAAAACCTATGGCGTAAAATTGGAAAACCGCTCCCGCCTGTGGACAGATAGCCCGCTGGCGCATCAATTTACCTACGGTGGCGAAACTTACAAACAGAAACAGACCCCAAACGGCAATACAGATAGCTTCCCCGATGCTGATATCCGCTTTTATTCCGGATGGTTGCAAGATGAGATGACGCTGCGCGACCTACCGGTCTCTATTATCGCCGGTACTCGCTATGACAAGTACAAAGGAACCAATTCTAAAGATAAGGCTGTCAGCGCGGATAAATGGTCTTCCAAAGGCGCCATCAGTATCACGCCAACTGACTGGTCGATGCTGTTCACCTCTTATGCCCAAGCTTTCCGTGCCCCGACAATGGGAGAAATGTATAACGATTCTATGCACTATCCCGGAAATTTCTGGATTCCCAATCCAAATCTCCGCCCAGAAACTAATGGAACGTGGGAGTCTGGTTTTGGTTTACGTTTCGATAATCTACTGGCAGATAATGACGAACTGAAATTCAAAGCGAGTTATTTTGATACTAAAGCTAAAGATTATATTAAGTCAGATGTAGTCAATCGAGGAAGGAATACAACATCTATCAATATATCTAGAGCCAAGATCTGGGGATGGGATGCTTCCATAAACTATGAATCCAATCTGTTCTCCTGGGAACTGGCTTACAACCGCACAGAAGGTAAAGATGAACAAAGCGGTGATTCTCTAGATAACCTTAGCCCAGATACTATCACCAGCATCTTGGATATCCCTATTGCACAAACCGGTTTCTCTGTCGGCTGGGTAGGTCAATTCACCAAGCATACTAATTTCAAAGGTAAAGATGCCAGAGGTAGAGATCCTAAACAACAAGCTGGCTACGGTGTTAATGATTTCTATGTCAGCTATCAAGGTGAAGGAATGCTAAAAGGTGTGACTACCACGGCAGTTTTGGGCAATGCTTTTGATAAAGAATACTACTCGCCACAAGGAACACCTCAGGATGGCCGCAACGCCAAACTGTTAGTCAGTTACCAGTGGTAATTAAATAAATATATTTCAAGGAGTTAAACTGTGAATTCGTCACTTTATGAACGTTACTTGCAAGCCAAAACTGATAATAAGGCCAAATATGCCCGTGATTTGGCGGCCTATCTGAATGTCAGTGAAGGTGAATTATTGCATAGCCGCGTTGGCATCGATGCCAAACGCCTTAACGTTGACGCCCCAACTTTACTGGAAGAGTTAGCTATTGTTGGTGAAACTAAAGCGATCACCCGCAACGATTTTGCTGTTCATGAACAGATTGGCCGTTATGAAAATACACGTTTCAGCAGCCATGCAGGGCTAGTCCTGAACCCTCGTGAACTCGACTTGCGGATATTCTTTGAACTTTGGAGTAGTATATTTTATCTGGTTGAACCCGCAAAAAATGGTACGCGCCATAGCATTCAATTTTTTGATCATCAGGGTGATGCGGTGCATAAAGTTTATGCAACAAACAATACTGATATGGCCGCCTGGGAAGCGCTGATTGAAAAATACCAGACAGAAGACAACCCTGAATTGGTCATCAAACCTATAGAAGAAACCACCTATTCAACCGTAACAAATGAACTGAAAGCCCAGCTTGATGAAGAGTGGCGAGCAATGACTAACGTTCATCAATTCTTCACGTTACTTAAACGTCATAATCTGAACCGCCAGCAAGTTTTCAACGCGGTACAGGATGATCTGGCTTACAAGGTGGAAAATTCTGCGCTGAATGAGCTCATCAACACCGCTTATAACGATCAGAATGAAATCATGATTTTCGTTAGCAACCACGGCTGCGTACAAATTTTCACCGGAAAGCTGGAACGACTGATGCCACATCAGGAAGAAAACTCAGATCAAAAATGGATTAATATCTTTAACCGCAATTTCACACTACATTTAATAGAGAGTGCTATCGCTGAAAGCTGGGTAACTCGTAAGCCAACAGAGGAGGGTTTTGTCACTAGCCTTGAGCTATTTGATGCTAATGGCAACCAAATTGCTCAACTGTTTGGTCAGCGTACAGAAGGCACTCCTGAACAAACTCAGTGGCGTGAGCAAATAGCTGCTCTGCCAAAACTGCAATCAAAACAGGAAGAGTGTATAGCATGAAACAATGGCTTCTGACATTTGCCCTTGCGGTATTATCGTTCAGTGCTTTTTCCACTGAACGGATCGTCACTATCGGTGGCGATGTATCTGAAATTGTTTTTGCACTTGGTGAAGGTGAAAAAGTTGTCGCCAGAGACAGCACCAGCCAGAAACCAACCGAATTGCTTACTTTACCCGATGTCGGCTATATGAGAATGCTCAACCCTGAAGGTATTCTCTCTATGAATCCGACACTGGTTCTAACCAGTGAGCTGGCAAAACCTTCACTGGCGCTTAAGCAACTCCAGGATTCTGGCGTAGAAGTTATTCAGATAACCGGAAAAGCAGCGTTAGAAGCCATTCCTGAAAAAATTAAGACCGTCGCTAAGGCGGTCAATCAGGCTGAACGTGGTGAACAACTGATTCAGCAATATCAAAAATCGCTGGCAGAAATACCGACAACGACATTGCCCACCCGTATTCTGTTTGTCATGAGTCACGGGGGTATCATGCCAATGGCCGCCGGGCAAAAAACCGCCGCGGACAAAATGATTCGCGCTGTCGGCGCCATTAATGCCATGCAAGGTTTCAATAATTATCGTCCACTTTCCCAGGAGGGTGTTATTGCCAGCGCACCAGATCTGTTATTGGTGACGGAAGATGGGATTAAATCAATGGGCGGTTTGGATAAAATCTGGCAATTGCCCGGCTTGAAACATACCCCTGCCGGCCAGAAACAACAGGTTTTAATTGTAGATGATATGGGGCTACTCGGTTTTGGCCTCGAAACCCCCTCAGTAATGAAACAACTCAGACAGGCGGCGGAGAAGACTCAATGAGCCGTATGAAGTCTCCGGGATTGGGTTTAGCGTTTCTTTTTTTGATATTATCCGGCTTGGCTATCGGCTCTGCCAATATTGGCGCATTATCATTATCTTTCAAGACATTATGGGAATCTTCCATTAGTGATCCCCAGTGGCAAATCTGGCTTAATATCAGATTACCAAGGGTGCTATTAGCCATACTGGTTGGCTGTGCTTTAGCGGCTTCCGGCGCTGTAATGCAAGGATTATTTCGCAATCCACTGGCTGATCCTGGTCTGCTAGGTATCAGCAGTGGAGCCGCACTGATGGTTGCAATGGCAATTGTTCTGCCCGTTAGCCTGCCATCTGCAATTGCTATGTACGGACATATTATCGCTGCTTTTATTGGCAGCCTGCTAATTTCATTACTGATTTTTTCACTCAATAAATATAACTACGGAAATCTGGCCCGCTTATTACTCGCCGGGATTGCTATCAATGCCCTTTGTATGTCTGCTATTGGCGTCCTGAGCTATATCAGTGACGATCAACAGCTACGCCAATTCTCCTTATGGATGATGGGTTCACTCAGCCAAATAGAGTGGCCGACGTTGGCAATTACCGCTTCTTTAATTATTCCCGCCACTATCCTAACTTTCAGCCAAGCCCGCAAACTGAATTTGCTGCAATTAGGAGATGAAGAGGCCCACTATCTTGGTATAAATGTCCAGCGCACTAAATTCCAGTTATTACTACTCAGCGCCCTGCTTATTGGCAGCGCTGTTGCATTAAGTGGCGTTATTGGATTTGTTGGGCTAGTTGTCCCACATTTGATCAGAATGCGATTTGGCGGTGATCATAATTGGCTGCTTCCCGGTGCTGCGTTAGGCGGAGCTTCTCTTTTGCTTACCGCGGATACACTGGCAAGAACATTGGTCTCCCCGGCAGAAATGCCCGTTGGCCTTATCACTGGTTTAATCGGCGGTCCATATTTTCTATGGTTGATACTCAAACAACCGGGGAACCGTGCATAATGGATGCCATAAAAAACAATATTTCTCTGCAAGCACAGAATTTAAGCTACTCAATTGGCAACCAGAAAATAATTGATAATGTTTCGCTCTCGGTAAATAAAGGCGAGATTGTCGCCATCATTGGGCCAAATGGCGCTGGGAAATCCACATTATTGCGACTATTAACGGGATATATAAAACCTGAACATGGGCAATGTTATTTACATGGAATACCCATTGAGCAATGGCCGGCGGAACAATTAGCCCGTACTCGCGCCGTCATGCGTCAACATAACTCACTCTCCTTCCCTTTCAGTGTGGAAGAAGTGGTCGCGATGGGACGTTCTCCTCATGGCACTCATCATAAACAGACAGCGATCGATACCGTCATTGAGCAAACGGACTGCCAAGAGTTACGTCACCGCGACTACCGGCAACTCTCCGGTGGTGAACAGCAAAGAGTACAACTCGCTCGCATCCTGGCTCAACTTTGGTATCCAACACCGATAGAATGCTGTTTATTTCTTGACGAACCGACATCAGCCCTAGATCTCTACCACCAGCAACATACTTTGCGCCTGCTTTACCGACTAACGCGGGAACAACCTATGGCTATGTGCTGTGTTCTACATGACCTGAATCTTGCTGCTCTCTATGCAGATAAAATCTTTCTGTTACATAAAGGGAAGCTTGTCGCTGCGGGTACACCAGAAGAGGTACTAAATGATCATACTCTGAGAAAATGGTACCAAGCAGATCTTGGTATTACCCGCCATCCTGAAACTCAGCAACCTCAGATTTATTTGAGGCAATAACAGCAAATCTGACAGGCAAATTATTTCAATCTCTTGCCTGTCTTACTTTTCACTTGAAATTTTATCGCATCAGGCAGATACCAAAAAGTTGCAATCAAACACAAGCAATAACCCAGAAGTTCACACCCTTCCTCAACCATGTTTTTTGCGGTTCGATCAAAATTTTCGAGCATCAAACCTTTCCATAACTCTCCCATACCAAACAAACGGGAAAAAACGAGTACACACAAAATACCCGCAACCATCATGCCGTAACTTTGATGGCGGGTAAAATGAACAAGACCAACCAACGTATCCCTGCCTTTATAAGCAGCGTAAAAAATACAAATTAGCGCTAACGGAATAGCAATCCACGCCCAGGCGCCATGAAATATTTCATCGAAAATAGCATCCAGCTCTCTTATCAATAAACAAGCAAAAAAACCTGATATCAAGACTAATGCGGGACGTAATTGACAATTCTTCTTTGCTTCTAATAGAAATACAGCAGAAATAACAAACAGTATACTTTCCTGAGAAATTTCAGTTACTGAGTTCTCCTTTACCGCATTCTGCAAATAGATAACATCAACAAAGAGTAAGCCTATAACTATAGTTAAAATCAGAGCATAAAGAACAAAAAATGCCAACTTTTTCGTTAAAAAAATCAAGTCCGATTGCATTACAACCTCCATTAAATTAAATGACGAACGATGATACTGTTTTAAATAAATTAGTGAAGATCATTTGATGCTAATTATTATTAAAACAAAGGAAATTTGCACAAATGATAATAATTATCAATTATAAATAGCACTTTTTGCCTATAGATATCCCGGATTTATTTTAAAATACACACATTAGTAACCATCGTTATTATCCTTATGAAAATAACTAACGAAATCTAATGCTTTAGCAACTAGCCCACCATTAGTGGGAGGTGAAAATGTCAGAAAATGTAGTAAATGATATTGTCAGATGGCTCGAAACTCAGCTCGAACGTAACGAAGGTATAAAAATAGCGACCATTGCTGACAAAAGCGGTTATTCAAAGTGGCATCTACAAAGAGTGTTTAAAGAAGTGAAAGGCTATACCCTAGGTGAATATGTTCGCAAACGGCGTTTACATGAAGCAGCAAGATCTCTACGTGAAGAAAACTTACCAATCCTTGATATCGCCTTACAGTATGGGTTCAGTTCTCAGGCAACATTCACTCGGATCTTTAAAAAACACTTTAATACCACACCTGCCAGATTCAGAGAAAATGGCAATCTACCTGAATTAATGTACTTCTTAGATCATAAGCAATAACCGGGTCCATAATAACCTTATTGATAGTATTCCCTAATGGTCAATATTTTATTGGCCATTTAATTTTTATGCTATCTGAATCCATTAACGTCCTAATTGTTCAAAGAACCAAATAAAGATTTTTCAGATAATTATTAGCTAACCCCGCGTTATTTCTTGGAAATGGAGAAAAAATTTCCATAAGTCTTCCAAGAAAATTACCACATATACCAGCATAAATTATCTCAGAAAATAATTTTATTAAATGACAATAAAATTCATTCAGTTCTATTAATCCACTGCGAATAAACCAATTAGTATAATTTAAAAAAATATTTTCATATAAATCATAACCATAATATGAAATATCTTCATCCAACCATAAATACAATCTTTTACTGCCAGCAAACAGATAAAAAACATAAAAACACCATCTTGCTTATTTTTAGTCAATGTATATTAACGAAAGCTACTTATTTGTTTATTAAATAGTATTAATTCAAATGACTTTTTAATAGCACTTAACAACCCAGCAGAAGAAAACTGAAAAAATATATATCAGGTATTTATAAGTGTCTTTTTCCTCAAGCTCCATGTATGTTCAGTTATTAAAAAGTAAAAACCCTAAAGATTAAACCTCAGGGTTTTTATTCAAAATTAATTCCAATTCACTATTTAATACCTTTAACGTAAATAATAGAGAATACTATGCTCTATAGAAATTCTCACTCCGATAATTCCTAATTTTTACTGTCCTTTATTATCCGCCAGTTCCACCGCCAGTTCCACCGCCAGTTCCACCGCCAGTGCCACCAGTTCCACCACCAGTTCCACCACCAGTTCCGCCACCAGTTCCACCGCCAGTTCCGCCG
>NZ_PUWT01000154.1:0-4205 GCF_002968995.1 Photorhabdus hindustanensis | reverse complement strand
CCCGTCGGGTCGAACAGCGCCAGCGGCTCGCCGGTCGGGGCGCTGACCGCATATTGAGTCTGCACCTCCCCGGCCATCAGTTCCACCCGGTTGTCCAGATTCAGCGTAAACGCCTGCGTCTGCTGCGCCACCAGTTCCCAGCCGTCAAACACCAGATGGCGGATCATTTTCAGCCGGCCGTGCTGATATTCCCGGATTTCCGCCGGCACGTCGCCGTCCCACAGGTAGGTGGTCCGCTTACCGCTCTGGATACACCGTTTTTCTATCCGTCGCCCGAAAGCGTCATAGCGATATTCCCACGGTATCCCGTCCGGGGTGATAATCCCGGTCAGCTGATTCTGGCTGTTCCACCGGTATTTTGTCAGCGCCAGCCGGCAACCTTCCGCTAAAAACTGTTTCTCCTGCATGCGGCCGGCCCGGTCGTAAACAAACCGGTGCGAGTCCACCCAGTTCAGGCGATGCCCCTCCTGATAGAGGGTTTCCCCCATAATCTCCTGCACCCCGTCAAACCGTCTTGACGGGTACCCGGTCTCATCATACTGATAATGCTCCCGCAGTGTCCGGCCCTCGCCCACCGACATCACCTGGCCATTGCCGTTGAGGAGATAATTTAACGGCTGCCCGTCATCACTGACGGTGGTCAGGTTCAGCGCGGCATCGTATTCATACCGGCGGGCCACCCCCGCGTAAGCGGGTCCGGCAATCTCGTCCAGTTCAGCCGGCCGGAAGAAATGGGGATTACGGCCGGCCCGTTGCGCGGTTAACTGCCCCATCAGGCTGTACTGCTGGCGCAGAATAAATCCCCCGTCCACGTAGCGCCCCGTATCCCGGCCGGCGTCATCCCGTTCCAGGGTCAGGGGCGCCTGTCCCTCCAGCGCCAGTGTAATCAGTTCCCCCACCCGGTTGACTTCCCGGCGACTCTGCCAGCGGCAGAGGTGGGTCTGCCCGCTAAACCGGGCAGGGCCGGCAACCGGCGTTTTTTCGCCGGTCAGCAACTGCCGTTCTACCGCGCGGTTATCCGGGTAGTGACGCAGAATCTCGCCGTGCGGCTGAATTTCTCGCACTATCCGGTCCTGCTCGTCATATTCAAAATGCAGGGCGCTGTCCGGGGAGTCCACGGTTAACAGCCGGCCCAGGATGTCGTAATGATAACGAGTGGTCCCTTCCGGGGCGCGCAGCGTCGTCAGCCGGTGCGCGGCATCATAATCATAGCGGGTCACGTTCTCTTCCCCGTCCCGCTTTTCAATGCAGTTCCCCGACCGGTCATAGCGATAATGCCACTGCGTGCCGGCATAATCCTGCTCGGTGATAACCCGCCCGTCCGCATCCAGGGTGTAGCTGTAAGTTTCCCCCTGCGGGTTAATCACCTGCGTCAGTTGCAGCGTGTCGGCATCATAACGATACTGCCAGCGATGCCCCTCGCCGTCACGCCGGGCGACCGGCAGGTCAAACGGGCCGTATTCGACCTGCCATTCTACGCCGCGGGCATCGGTCCAGCAGGTTAAGTTGCCGTGGCGGTCATGGGTGAAGTGTTCCAGCTGGTTGTCCGGCCGGTCGCTGACCGCCACCCGGTGATGACGGTCGTAACGCCAGCGCCACAGCGCCCCCGCCGCGGTCAGGCTGCGCAGCCGGTCCTGACTGTCATAACCCAGACTGACGGTCCGGTTCTCTTCATCCAGCACCCGCACCAGTCGCTGATGCTTATCATATTCCTGTGTACGGCGGTTGCCGTCCGGGTCGGTTTCGGCCGTCACCAGCCCGAAGGCATTGCGGGTCAGCGTGGTTTTCCGTCCGTCCGGCGCAATAAATCCGGCGGGCTGGCCCTGTTCATCATACCGGGGCAGCCAGGTGCGTTGCAGCGGGTCGGTCATGCCGGTCAGTTGCAGGCTGTCAGCCTCATAGCTGTACTGCCATACCGCGCCGGTGGCCTCCGTCAGCGAGGTTACCCGGCCGGTATCGGCCAGATAAGTCAGCGTCAGGGTTTCCCCTTCCGGTGATATCTGTCTGACCAGATGGCCCCAGCGGTCATAGTCATAACGGGTCACGCCGCCGCGCGGGGTGTGGATTTCAGTGATTAATTGCTGGTCGTTGTAATGCCAGGTGGTGGTGTGCCCCTGTGGGGTGGTGGAGCGGGTGATGCCGGGGGCATAATCCAGGTGAACCGGATAGTAGCCGCCGGCCCCCACGCTGTCGGTACAGCGCCCCTGTTTATCATAACGGTAATCCACCCAGGTCTGGTCGCCATCGGACCAGCGGCTTATCAGACCCTGCGCGTTATATTCATAGTACAGATGAAATTGCTGGGCGCTGTCCGCTTCCGCCAGCCGGCCGTTATCATGGTAGTGATAACGGGCCATCACTTCCTGTAACCTTTCATCGGTACGGAGAATCTCGGTCAGTTGTCCGCGCCGGTTATAAAGCAGCGTCAGCTCCGGCCCGTCACTGTGGAGAACCTGTGTCAGTTGACCGTGCTCGTTATAGACAAACCGCAGCCGGTTGTCATACACGTCCCGGTGTTCCGTGAGCCGCCAGCGCTGTGTCCCTTCGGATGAGGCCGGGGAGGACAGCGCAAAATACTTGTGAACCGGTGAATCCCGGTGCCGGAGAATATAGCCCTGTTCTCCCCGGCTGAGGGTGAAATCCGGGTGTTCCGGGTTGACGCTGTGGGTATAAGCGGCCGGTAAGGCAAAGTAAAGCGATGCCCCTTCGGTGGTGCGGATTTCTACCCGGTCGCCGGTGGCAAGGGCGCATTCGGAGAAGCTGTCCGTCCAGCCCGGTCCCAGTAAGCCCTGTTCCCCTGGCGCCCAGCTGCGCAGAAATACCAGCGGCAGGGTCTGGCCGAGGGTGATATCGGTCCGCTGGTCAAACAGCTGGCCGGTAGTGACGTCAATCGGGTCGCCGGTAAAGAATTTTTTCGTCGCTTCCCGGTAACGTTTCACCCCCTGAGTTTCTTTGAAGGCGGTTTTGGCACAGCAGAAGGTTTTACCTGATATCACTTTTCCGGCATGCCGGGCACCGGCAATCGCCCCGCTGACGGCCTTTTTACCGGCCTGTCGGGTAAACAGCTTACCCAGCCCTTTAAGGGCGCCGCGTGACGGCGGCGCCAGAAATTCAACCGCCATCAGTATCGCCCGTTCCCAGGCGGAAAACTCTTCGGCGACAGCCAGGTAAGTTCCCTGACCGGAGCCGATAAACACCGTTTTGGCCCCGGATTTTATGGTGGCGCCACACGCCAGTTTGTCATCTACCCGGGCCGCCGGCGAGCCGTTGATAAACACGGTTTCACTGCCCTGGGCAATCAGGGGCGGCGCCGGGTGTTGACTACAGGCGGCGATATCGGTGGTGGCTCTGGCCGCCGGTTTGCCTTCGATAAAGACATTGGGCGAACCACTTGCCAGCGTACCGCTCGGCGGGCCGATGCTGTCCACCATTTTCGTGACGGCCGAACTGGCGGCGCTGATGACATCGCCAAGGGCGAATGTGGCCGCGGTTCCCAGGGCGATGACCGCGACGGTAGCCAGCCCGCCGGTAAGGACGGTCAGCCCCACCAGTGCCGAKGCCGCGGCAAAGACCGCCGCCCCTATCAATGCGCCGGTAATGGCGCCCGCCAGCGCCCCCCAGGAAGCTGGCATGTTTAATTGGGTCGCCCTCACGGGCGGCGGCCGGACCGGGAGAGCCCGGTGGCGGGGAGACGTGCACCGCGTGCTGCGCACCAACCCGCGCTATCCGGGTGACGATTTCATCACCAAGTGACATGGCATTCCTCCTGTCAGCTCATCAGGCGGCCTGAAAACTGTGGATAACCGCCAGCAACGCCTCACGCTGACCGTCTTCAAAAGGCGCGGGGGAGGTCAGGTTGAAGGTCAGCAGCAGCGGACCCCGGATTTGCAGTATCACGGTCTGGTGCATGTCGCCTTCCGGGCTTTTCCACTGGTAATCCAGACGGCGGGCGGGTTGCTGGCTGAGGGTGATTTCGCCGCGCTGATGCTCCTGGTACCCGGGCAGATGGGTGCAAAACTGTTCCAGGGTCTGTTCATAGTAAGCGTGGTTATCCATGCCGGCGGGGACCGGGGTGCGGCTGACCACCAGATTGATGCCGCTGTCGTCCGGCAGCACAAAGACATTCATGGATTCATCCCGCCAGTTGTCTGGGATAGTCAGTGAGCCTTCATTCATTTGATAGGGGGTGTTTTCCATGTTTTTTC
>NZ_PUWT01000153.1:0-1053 GCF_002968995.1 Photorhabdus hindustanensis | reverse complement strand
GGCTCTATTGCTAATCTTACTATATGGAAATGTTCAACCACTTGGTTAAGGTTGTCACGACTCATCCACCATTTTAATAAATCCTGATCAAGGAAATTCCAATGAATCGTTGGCATGATTCGAGTACCAATACGTGGGCGAGGTAATAGCATACCTTTGGCTGCAAGTATTTTTATTGCTTCACGAACAGAGGTTCTGCTGACGTTAAATTGTTCAGCGAGTTCTATTTCACCAGGAAGGATAGTTTCAGCTTTATATTCACCAGATAAAATCTGTTGTCCGATTTTTTCAGCTAAAAGATAAGAAAGGTTTTTCTGGGAAGCTTTTCTTTGTTCTTTAAATTGCATAGTGGATTTGAACCCTTTCCCGTATTTGTCTACTTAATAGTACCTTAGTTTGGGAATAATTATTGTCGACGCCATCAATCTTGTATAAAAAAAAACGCAAAAATGCAGGTTTTGTTGAAAAAATCTGCGAATGGCAGTTTTTTTTTCAATAAATACTTGCCAGCGTCAAAGAACTCCCTATAATGCGCCACCACTGACCGACACAACGCTGATAAACATTGTGAGGTCGGGCAGAGAAAAAGCGAATAAGCGCTTGACTCTGCGGGCGAACAGCGTAGTATACGCAGCCCGGCTGAACGAGAATATTATTTTTTGATTCAGCCTGCTCTTTAACAATTAATCAGACAATCTGTGTGGGCACTCACAAGACCGTATCACAAAAAAATACGTTTTAAAGTCTTGAAGAGTGAACAACAGTTAATTCATTACGAACTAATTAGTCAGAATTCTTTGAGCGTCAAACTTTGAATTGAAGAGTTTGATCATGGCTCAGATTGAACGCTGGCGGCAGGCCTAACACATGCAAGTCGGGCGGTAACAGGAAAGCGCTTGCGCTTTTGCTGACGAGCGGCGGACGGGTGAGTAATGTCTGGGGATCTGCCCGAGGGCGGGGGATAACCACTGGAAACGGTGGCTAATACCGCATAATGTCGCAAGACCAAAGTGGGGGACCTGAAAGGGCCTCACGCCGTCGGATGAACCCAGA
>NZ_PUWT01000152.1:0-1309 GCF_002968995.1 Photorhabdus hindustanensis | reverse complement strand
GACAGGAATCAAGATACTGCTGTTCCTGGTTTTGCCCGAGTATTAGAAGCGCATTTGTATAGTAATGGTGTCGCTTTTATCGTAACAATGGAGTTTATGGAGTTATCAGATGATAAGTATAAGGAAGATAGAGATTTTTATATAAGGCATGGATTTTCTGAAAGGCAATATAATGAGTTGTATCAAACTCTGGAAAAGATGAAAAGACTGCTATCCAGAATCAGTGGCCGAAAAGATACAGAAATCCCGACAGTGGCGGGGACGTGTATTCCTGATGGGTTTATTGCCGGTAGCGGTAGTCGTAATGAGAAAGAAGAGATAGGTTTTGTCTATCGGGGAAATAACAATGAGAACTTTAAGTTCAGTGTTGAGATCATTAATGACCTGACAGGGGGAAGTACCTTACTTGAACGTGTTGGTGAAATTGAAAAGGATTTGCACGCTAACCGTGGCGGGATAGCCAGAAAAGGGAAACGGGAAGTCAACGGTATTCATGCGGAAGAGTTATTAGCAATCGGTCTGCAACCTTTTGACAATAATCCCCGCTATCAATTTGGGTTATTTGCAAATGAAACCGCCGGAGATTATAAGAACCCCTATGTGAGTATTATGTTGAGGAATTATCAGTTACCCCCGACGCCTTATACCGGAGATGAACTGATTACGTTTTGGGATACGGTAACGAGTACCTTTCGTAAAAGGCCGGGTGCTTTCTGATAGCAATAAAAATATGTTTTAAATAAAAACTCTTATAGGGATATAAGGGTTAAAATTGGGATGGAGAAAGATAAACAAACACGAATATGTAGGTGAAGATTGAGTAAGAAAAGTATCTTATTTATCTTATTGTCTATCTTGGTGATTTATGCCCTATGGCGGTGGTATTTCCCTGACCCTTATCACCCCAATTTAACCGAGAAGGAAAAGCAAGTGACGACAGAAATGTTAGCCAATATGCAGACCCGTTGTGTAGGCCGTTATCTGATTGATATCCCCGAAGCATTTGGCAATGTTATCCATGACGGGATATTTATTGGTGATGCACAAATACAAACTGAACGCTTATATCCACCGGAGTTTGAATATCGGATAGAAGCAAGAGAGCAGGAGTTAAAGACAATGCAATATGTTGAACCGAAAGATATGCCTTTTTTAAAGAAAGTCTATCGCCTCCAGAATAATGATAATATGGAAGGTGTGATCTTCGACAGGAATCAAGATACTGCTGTTCCTGGTTTTGCCCGAGTATTAGAAGCGCATTTGTATAGTAATGGTGTCGCTTTTATCGTAACAATGGAGTTTATGGAGT
>NZ_PUWT01000151.1:0-1212 GCF_002968995.1 Photorhabdus hindustanensis | reverse complement strand
ACATTCTCTGAACTTACAAGGCAAGATGGTGCTAATTTTTTGCTGATTTATTACTCAAAATGTGTTTGTAATTTCTTCGCGGCTAATATCTTTCTCTCTAATTCGCCACTTTGGTTATTTATTGATACGTGAATATACGCGATCTTTACCATATTTAGATCCGTTTAACACTTTAAAAAGCTGAGTTGATAAGAGTTACGGTAAATTAATGAGTTATGGTAAACCTTGGTTTAGTGGAAACCGTAAATAAGGCGAATAATGCGGTGCCGAGCAGTCGGAAAATTAACGGCAAGGCGTTGAGTGGGGATGTCAGTTTGAATGCCGGAGATGTGGGGGCTCAACCTGTGGGCAATTATGCCGTTCATGGGGAAATCTATACCAAATCAGAATCAGATGACAGATACCAACCCCTCGGAAACTATCAGCCAGCTGGAAATTATACAGTCAGGGGAGAAAGTTACACGAAAGGGGAATCAGACGGCAGATATGGTGTAAAAAATACTGCAAATCTATCTGCAAATGGCTGGTGGAAATGCGGGAATACAGGGTTAATCTATCAATGGGGAATATCGGTAACGGGTGGTGTAGTTAAATTTCCTATTCCATTTAAAAATAAGTGTTTTTCTGTTATGACGAATATTTATTATGACCGTCCAGTTAAGGGTGGTGATAATCAATGGCCCGTTTTCAATCTATTTACTGATAGCTTCCAAACACAGTATAAATCAGCTGGCTGGTTCTTTACGTGGTTTGCTGTTGGGGAATAATCTACAAAAAGGATTAAATAAGATATGTATTATTACAGTCCAAAGCGGGATAATTTTTATCCAGCAGAGTTTAAGCAAGATTATATTGATGCCGGGAGTTTTCCTGATGATGTTATAGAAGTCAGTAATGATATTTATCAAGAATATGCTGCTAATAATGCGCCAGAAGGAAAATACCGTATAGCAGGCAAAAATGGTTTACCGGAATGGGCGGATATCCCTCCACCCACAAAAGAAGAATTGCAGCAACAGGCTAAACTTCAAAAGCAGCAATTAATAGCCGAAGCAACAAACCAAATCGCACCATTACAAGATGCTATGGATCTAAATATGGCAAACGATGAGGAAAAAGCACAGTTAGTAGCTTGGAAAAAATACCAAATATCACTGAGCCGTATTGATGTTACATCAGCACCAGACATTAACTGGCCTAAAAAGCCATAGT
>NZ_PUWT01000150.1:0-1885 GCF_002968995.1 Photorhabdus hindustanensis | reverse complement strand
GGTGGTGCTTGGCGTGGCCTTCCCGGTTAGCGCCGCCCAGGGTATTGGCCGCCATATTACTGAGTAACATGCCGCCTACTGAGCCGCCAGTGCTGATACTCACGCTATGGTGTTCGGTTTTAAAATCCGCTTTGTTTTTGATATCGCCAAAGCCGAGAGTGCCGGTATCGAGGGTGTTTTTGTCTTTGTCTGCGGTACTGGCAATGACCGCGCCGTCAAGCTGGGTGTGTTCACCCACTTTCACTTGATAGCCGCCTTTACCGGCAAACAGTCCGGTCTGCTCTTGTACGGAGTCAAAGTTGCTGTGGATTTTGTCGCGGCTGGCGCTGAGGTTCAATGAGCCTCCTGAACCCGGACCGACATTGGCACTGATGCCGGCACTGACGTTCTGCTGCTTCATATCGTAGCGGTTGCTGTCCTGTTCGCTGCTGAGCGTCAGGCGGCGTTTGACGTCGGCGGTAATCTGTTCTCCACTGACCTGAGCGCCTTTGAGCGTCGCATCCCGACCGGCGTTGAGGGTGACGGTTTGCCCCGCATCCAGCGTAGTTTCATTATGGCTGACGCCGTTGCCGCTTTCACGGCCTTTGCCGTAGTTGACACTGGCGGAGAGGTTGATACCCGTGCCCCCCGGTCCGGCAGTGACGGATCTGTGCAGGGACAGCTAGTAGTGGCTATTTCTACTGTTACCAAACTGACAAGCTGAGTGGGGGGCTGGTAGACGTCATGGAAAGGTTGGTTTAAGTTGTAGGAATTGTTTGAAGGCTATCGCCTTCAGTCTCTTAATCAGGAGATTTGACTAAGAGACTGGGTATAAGATTGATGGCTATTTTTTAATCAAGAAGCTCCGGCGAGACATTACCTGTCTCAAAAAACTCTTTAAATACTTTCACTACAAAATCGAAATCTTTTGTGAGTTGGCGTGCTGGCCAATAGTCTCCTAAGATATCAATTTGTTGATCAAGTTCTTTAGGGTTCCAGTAAGAACGGACATTGTATTCATCTTCTAATATTTCACCTAATGTAAGTAAATAATACCCATCTTCCGTTCTTACCTGTAGCATTTCAGCACCAGTTATATTGTCGGTGACATCTAATGTTACGGTTCCTGATTGGTCTTTTAAATCTAGTATGATTTGTTTAATATGCGACCATGTGGGAGATTTATAATTATCTCCTTTTCCATTCAAGGTCCAGCTGATAGAAAAATTCATTCTTAATTTTTTTCCTTAATCGATTTCATTCCAGGGGCCCAATATAATGTTTTTCCTGTATTTTCTTCATATATTGTAAGTGACTTTAGTCCTGCTTTGTCAGCCATTGCTGCAATGTCACCACGGCAATAACCACAGACAGGTTCTTTTGATACTCTCAATATCATCTCTCGACCAATAGTTATCCCGTCTTCATAAGCTTGTTGGATAGTTCCAACTTCTGCATGTGCTGATGCCATATTTCCATTAGGAAGATTCTTACCGGGATATTTTTCTATTTTGGCTTGTATCCGACCATTAATCAGAGTAGGCCTACTTTTATCCCCAAGATAATAATCAGGTCTATTCCCCTGATTGGTATCAGTAAATTTTTTCCCGGTTTCTTTATCAGTTAACTCTGCTGTGACCTTAGGAATGGAGGTATGAGTTTTTTTATCCAAAACCCTACTGCTTTCCTGAATTGTGAGTTTATCTGGTGAGACGATTCCTTCTGTCGGCTTGGTTATGGCTTTATTACCGGCAACACCTCCAAATATAGCCAGTGAACCCAGACTCATATTTGCTACGCCACTACCATATTTGCCGTCAATAACCTGCCCAATACCCGTACCAGCCTGATATGAACCTCCGGCAACAATGCTTCCCCGAATAAGTGTTCCTGGCGTGCCGGGTAA
>NZ_PUWT01000149.1:0-1697 GCF_002968995.1 Photorhabdus hindustanensis | reverse complement strand
TGGCGCATTTTGTGGACTGTCGGCAATCCAGTCGCGGAAAGAGGAAAAACTCAGCTGATGCTGTTCGCAATACTGTTTTCGGGTCAGGTTACTGTGGCGCCATTGGGCCACATGGTGTTGTTTTTGTTCCGGGGTATATCGGCTACGGCTCATGGTGTCAGTCTCCAGGTGAAGATAAGGAAGCAGTAGCGTGCAGGGGCCGGAGAGGAAGAACAAGGTGAGATGACCGGAGTATTACAGAGGATAAAATGAACGTGGTGATTGAACATTTACAGGACATTCAGTTAACCCACATTGAAGCGCTGGCCTTAGCCCAACTGGTGAAGCGGCTGAGCTGGGCGGAGATACGGGCTTGCGCGGTGAATGACGAGGAAGCGTATCAGATTAAGGATGCGATCGGTAAGCTTCAGTCGGCACTGGCTTATCGTGGGTATGCGCCACGGTAGATCATCAGAAGGCCGGAAAGATCTTTCCGGCCTTAACATCATTTAATTTGCTATTTCTTCCCAAAATTCATTTGTCCGAGAACCAACATATTCAATGATTTTTGTGGATGTTTCTTTACCTAAGAAAATAGTCCCAACACCTCTGATAAATAATTCAAAATTAGCTGAAACTTGTTCAAAGTCATTCATTGATGATTCACTGGTCATGACAAAAACCTCACCAGCAATAGTGTTTAGCAATATGGTATAAGGATCAGATATTGCTATGACAATAAATTCTTTAGGTCTATTTTCACCAATCCACCAATGATTAAAATTATCCTTACTATTAATATTTACTATCATTTCAAGATAATCAGAGCCATTACCAAATGATATGTTTCCTAATGAGAAGTTATCTAAATCATAGTCTTTTATGAATGATATAAATTCTTTAGGGAATGCGATATTCAGTTTTTTTTCTGAGATTTCAACGTTTAATAACGGTTTGTATCTTTTCGATAATTTCAGGTCATCAAAGTCATCACCTAATGGTGAGAATTTCTCATCTAATTGTTCGCTTATTTCTTTAATCGTTAGCAACATAAAATTCTCCTTTTTATTTTGTATGCCATATACCGCCACTGCCAACATGAGTTGAACTCGGGACGGGTATTGCGTAATGCCCAAAATCAACGTGATGGTGAATTAATGTTTCACCCTTGTAATTCACATGTTCTGGAAACGCCTTAATCCATTGATTATCTATTTTAGGTGATAATCCTAACTCTTTTATTCGGTACATATTACTTTTACTTAAAGAATCTGGCTGCAAATTACTCCATTGTTGCCAAAATTCTTTATTGTTTCTGATACCACCATTAGCAGTCATTTTGCCACTAGTGAAAGTACTTGTATCTATTGAATAGTTAGGGTCAGGTCTATTTGGGATTCTTGGATCTACCCTTGTTTGATAAGGGTTGTCACCCCTTGAAATTTCTTTTGTTCCAGGACAGCCAGCAAGACCCAGCGGATCAATCCAGTTTGCCGGATTATGGACGTACGCATACGGGTTCGGACCCCCATTTAGCCCGATTGGGTCGGCACTCAGGTAACAACAGCCTTCCGGCAAATAATAGCGGAACCGATTATAAAATAAACCACTTTCCTCATCAAAAAGTTGCCCGGCGAATCGGAGGCCCGGGTCCAGTGGCGGGTTCTCGCCGTGTCCGCCCAGCCGCAGGCCGTACAAGGATTGTTTCGGCCGCCGCC
>NZ_PUWT01000148.1:0-8430 GCF_002968995.1 Photorhabdus hindustanensis | reverse complement strand
TTACAGGTTTTACAGGTTTTACAGGTTTTACAGGTTTTACAGGTTTTACAGGTTTTACAGGTTTTACAGGTTTTACAGGTTTTACAGGTTTTACAGGTTTTACAGGTTTTACAGGTTTTACAGGTTTTACAGGTTAAAACTATCGTTAAAACTATCGTTAAAACTATCGTTAAAACTATCGTTAAAACTATCGTTAAAACTATCGTTAAAACTATCGTTAAAACTATCGTTAAAACTATCGTTAAAACTATCGTTAAAACTATCGTTAAAACTATCGTTAAAACTATCGTTAAAACTTCATACCGATTAACCCAAGAATTAAGACAATGTTTTTTAATTTTAATAACAGTCTAAAGCCTACCTATTATAAAGCCATCAGTGAAAAATGAAAAACAAAAATTGATTTTATTAATGCTTATGTCTGCTGGGAAAAACTGACAAATAAAAATATGAATAAATTAATCATATAATCTATTTTTCAAAAGGAATCGTCTTTAATAACGCCTTAAACCAAGGAATAAGCTTTTTCATAAACCAATTAAATCATCAATCATGAAAAATATGAATAACAAAACCATCAAATAAATGATTTAACGGCATACGAATTAAATTACTTTCAGCATTATTATTTTACATTGATTATACAAACCCGTGATAACTTAAACCAGCTTTACACTTTTTTATCCCATCTAATAACATCTCTTTTTTACTGTTTAATTTAAACCATTTCTCTTTTTATACCGTCAGGTGATTTAACACTAAAATCAATTTAATATCATTATTTTTCCGAGTTGTTTTCACTCGCTGTTAACGGTTAAACACCTATCTAACCGTTATCACATTTCTGACTTATTAATCCTGAAAATTTTTAACCTTTGTTGATAAAATAAAGCGTTATTAAGTATTAAAGAAAAGCTGATTAACCGACAATATGTTATTAAAATTTTTAGGCGATTTAAGAATATTCCTTATTTTGAATAATGGATTAACATAGGTATCAGGTTTAGCATTTCTTAACAGCGGTTTTACGGTATGATTCAATCCTTCTGCCAGATTCTTGGCACTTTCTTTAATACCTGAATTGCCATCGTGTCGTTAAAGGTTTTATCCAAGGTGATGGCGGCCAGTTCTGCGGCTAATGCGCCCACTGCCGCCCCTTTAGCATCCCCGCCGCTAATCTCCGCCGCCAGAGCGGACACTGCGGCATGGCTAATCGCTTTACCCGGAACATCCAGAATCTGCCCCTGATCACCAATCAGCTTAGCGCTTTCCGCATTAATCTGATTACCAATATTGCTCAACAACGCGGTTTGCAGATTATCCGTAAAACTGCTGCCATTAATGGCCGTGCCCAGTGTCGAACTCACGACGAAATTGTGGATAGAAGAGTCTATCCACTATGACCACCACGAAAGAATCAGCTTAAAGTGAAATAGCCTGAGTCCGGTGAAATTCCGGACTCAGGTATCATTAGCTGCCGAGTGTAACCTGCCCAACTTTGGGGCAGTTCATATTCATAGTGGGGTTAAAATTATAGATTTACTATATTTACTAAAGTGATTTTCTCCTCAAGAAAAATACACTCTGGAATATCGTTATATATATATATTTCATCTCCCAAATTAAGCAAGCTAATCTGACCATAACTACAAAAAATAAAATTAAAACCAATGACACATTGCTCAATTTCAGAGTAAATAGCATTAAAACGAGATAACTTCCGGCCTATCAATTCATTGAATATTGGATGTTGGGATATATCCTTAATTATTTGTTTCCCGTATTCACCTAAGTCACTCTCGAACATCGGTTTATTGCATACAACTAGTGATGAGCCGTCTTGACTGCAAGATATCTTCCTTGATACACCAGCCCCTTCAAATTCGAAAAGTAATTCTTGAGGGTGCTCTATATCCTCTACATGGAGTATATAGACTAATCCCTGAACAGATTTAAGACGGTTGCCAATAATGCCCATTCCCCAATCATGGGCTTCTTTAGAAATAATATTCAACGAGGTTCTCCTTTTAAGGCGTTTTTGACAGAAGTATTATTAACCCCATCTTTTAGGATGGTAACAAAAGTTCCGTCTGGTTTAGTAACAACAACGTCATTACCCTTTATTTTGAAGAATACATCACCTCTTGTTCCATTAGGGCCCTGTCCAGCAAAAACTCCTGGGATTGTTTTATCTGCGTTGTTACCTATATCATTTATTTTATCCAACAGCATTTTTCTGTCTGTAGCATTTGATGCATTACCGCCAAAATCTTCAACATGCTTTCCAAGTTTTTTCCCTAACTGAGCATCATCAACTTTGAAAACACTTCCCGCTCCAACACCACTACTGGGGAGTGATGTAGTTCCTGGTTTTGGTAACTGTCTTATTTCATCACTGGCCTTATTGAGCAGTTTGGAAGCTTCCCCAATATCACCTTTCTGTAAGGCTTTCTCTGCTGCCTTGATAGCCTTCCCAGCGGCATCACCTGCGCCGGGAATAATAGCGATTGCAGTAGCAAGATAATCTAATGCGCTTTTAGCCTCTACAAAACCTTTAAAATTGAATGGCCTGAGTCCGGTAGAATTCCGAACTCAGATATCATTATCTGTTTAGTGTAACCTGTCCAATTCTTTAGGTCAGTTCAGCATATCGAGAACTTCTTTAACGTAACCAGAATGGTGGATCATCTGGATCTAAGGCATCGTATTGCTCAAGAGGGCGATTTTTATCATCAATAAACCATGGTAAATCGGAGATCACTATTTTTACTGGTTGATATATTTTAAATGTGTCTAAAAATGATTTTGCAGACTCCTTAGCATCAATAAAACGACGGAAATAATCCATAAATACAAGATTTAATGTTGGCTGCTTAAAATCCAGATTGGTTAACTCAGTATCTCCTCCCATCTTTTGCCAATCTACTGTATTACTCTGAATTTTACTAAATAAATATTCAACAATAGACATAAGCTCCTCTGCTGGTTTGAGCTCATCTTGTTTCAGATAACGACGATAAAGACGATCCGTTAATAAACTAAAATCATATTCAGATTGAACATATTCGGCATAAGTCGTTATACACTGAAAAAAAACAACCACATCTGAAGCAGGACCATGTTCATAAACAGTATGGCCACCATGAAACCCTATGTTTTTCATTTTGTTTTAAACCCTATATCTGTCGGACTGATTGCACCATTCGATTTTTGAACTATTCCCTGAATGATCGTATCCTTTTGCCTTTGTGTAACATGTTACCCTCGAATATCAATAACAACTTCTTGTCTCATCCCCGCAGGTAGATTCTTCTGCCGTTCAATCGCCTGTCTGGCAACATTATTAATCAAGCCATTTTTGTTCGTTGCAATATTATAGTTCTTCACTTCAACACTACAAACATTGCCCTGACACCAGTCTGGAAGAACACTGCCTTTAGTGCCATAGGGAACTTCCTTGCCCTCTTTAATTGGATGAACTACACCTTAATCAATTAGTATCTAACTTTTGGGGTGCAATTCAACATGTCAGGGTTCTTTCTATTAAATTAAGCCAAGAAATTCTGGTAATCCTTTTACATAATCATATACTTCACCAGTATAATTATCTGATAAATCTTGGAAAAGTCTAATTACCTCTTGTTTCTCATCATCATTAAGTAACTGAAGTTCCGCTGCCATTTGTTCCATTATTTCTATTGCTGAATCCGGATTAAGCAGTTCTTCACTTGTAAACTCCAAAAATATGGCAAGATCAATAATGACCTTTACAAGCCTAATATTGCTATTCTTTAACAACTTTCACCTCTATGTTTTTGATTCCAAGTTCATCAAACATTTTTTGTGCTCTATTCGCCTGAGTTTGATTAGGTACTTCCCAACGTCCTGTCATACCATTGCGCTTTAACGCATCTGATTGTCGTAATGCCTGATCTTTCGCTTTTCGGGTTGTCACAACAGATATTTTTCTGTCTATCATGACATTATCATCTACACCATCAAACCTAACAGGCTTGTTTTTTCCATCAGTGTCTATTCTATCAATATTGGGAGCCTGTCCCTTTTTAGTTTCAATATTTGAACGAGCACCTGATGCAGAATCATTATAGCCTTTTGCCCGTTGACTCATGCTTGCATTTTCATCAACCCACTTAACTTTTATTTCATCACTGGCCTTATTGAGCAGTTTGGAAGCTTCCCCAATATCACCTTTCTGTAAGGCTTTCTCTACCGCCTTGATAGTTTTCCCGGCAGCATCACCCGCGCTTGGAATAATGGCGATTGCAGCAGCAAGATAATCTAATGCGCTTTTAGCCTCTACAAAACCTTTAAATTTGAATGGCCTGAGTCCGGTACACAATACCGGCCCCAAGTCATGCTAACCATCGGATAAAACTATCCAGAAATTAGGGTATAGTCTAAAAAAATCGGTATCTTTTAATCACAATCCTAACAGGCTATTCAGTCCCTTAACTGAATCATTAATATAACTTTCATATTGACTTAGTGGTTCATTTCTATCTAAAGCTACAGCATAAACTTGCTCCAAACTCAGCCAATGCTCATAAAACTGCTCCTTCCATTCATTATTCACATCTTGTAAGCAATCCAATAAATCTCTTAAGCGATCAATTAGTACATTTAAAGGAGTTTTATTTTCAACATATGACCCTAGAATTTCTTTCATCAAATTAAGTTGTCTAAAGTCGTACTCAGTAAGAGTAATATTGTTTAATTTATTCATTGTCTTATAATCCCAAAGTCTACTGTAACTACCCGGCCATATTTTTCATCGACCTCAACTCACTATTACAGGGTTCTAACTGGAACAGCTCGGATTTTATGCTGGCAAACCAGTTATCATAAAAATAGAAGAATATAGCCCCGATTGGATGAATTGCACCTTAATCAGTTAGGGTCTAACTTTTGGGGTGCAGTTAACTAACAATCGGGGATTAGTAATCATTACTGATATACTACTTCATAGCCACTGTTCAATTCAGTTTGTAGCTTTTCTCGCAGATATTGACCTTTCTCCTTAAAGACTATTTCTGCTTCTGGGGTTGAAAATCCAGAATTTAAGGGATCATCCAAATTTAATGTTTCATCATATTGTTTAGACCAATTATTTAATTCTTCTTTGAGAGAATCACTAATTGGTAAAACATCAGGATCAATATTCCCAACCTCATCATCTGAATCAAGCCATAATGGATAACAATCGTAATCAGCCATTAATTTTATTCTTTTCATCTATTTACTCCCTGCAACTATGTCCAATCTAACGAACCGTCATCCGAAACCCAAACTATCCCTCCAGGACATTCTTCAAATGTGAACCATAGACCATAATATAACTCCTCTTCGGTCTTAGGAAAAACAACCCGAAAATGCGTCAATTGCTCGTCGGTGGTACCTTCCAAAAACACACCGTTTTTAGCAAGTTTGATTTTGTTTTCTTTTAACAACCGCTCAATAAACTCCAAAAAATAGTTCTTTCTCTCTTCAAAAGAAAGGTTAATTTTGTTTAAGTTATTTGCACACATAGCCCCCCAAATAGTACTCGGGGAGCTCCCTTCTAACTCATCTCGAAATACTTTATATTCATCATCATGAAATAACATATTAATGCCTTATTGAAACTTTATTTCCACAGGTTTCTTAACCTTATCTTGCAATTTTCCTATTTGCTCATCACCAATAATTTCAATCGTCCAGCGTGCTTTAGTTCTATCTGCACTGGTTGAAACTTTACGCAAGTTTACGGTACTACCGTTTGCTAACTTGGCATAATAACGACCAGGTTTATTAGGTATTTCTGTGAAAGGTACTCCACCCGTTAAACTTTCTGCATAAGCGCGGATATTCTGCTCAGTCAATTTTTCGGTCGCAAACACTTTAACATTACCAGCTTTGTTGCTACCTCCTTCACCTAACACTTGCTTAAATTTTTGTCCAAAAACCATCAAATCACTTTCGGTATTATTACGATCAAAAATCTTCAGAATATCTTCTTTATGTATCTTTTGAACTGCTTGCAAAGCATCAAGAGTTGATTTTGACAATACATCACTTTTCATTTCAGCTTGAATGATCTGTGCGACTGCTTTTTCTTCGAACTTCCCAGTTTTCGATAAAACACTCGCGGATTCATTTAACGCTTTTGTCAATGCACTGGCGCTCTCTTTGCTTTTGTCCAAAATAAGAACAGAGTTAGACACCAAAACACCGGTCCCAACCGCCGCTTCTGGCGCAACCGCATCAGCGACAAAAATGCCCACATTATTCAGGCACAGCGTGAGCGTTGAACCGTTTAGCCCCGGCACAGCTCACAGTGCCGGGATTGTTGTTTAATTTAGAAGTTCTTTTGATACATTGCCTGTGTTAAAAAATTCTTTAAATACGCGATATATAAAATCGAAATTTTGAACTAAAGTTTTATCACTATGCATTTCACCTAAAATATCAATGCAATCTCCAGAGGCATTGTCATTATTTGGTGTTCTTACATTATGTTCACCTTCTATATCAAATTCACTTAATAATAGTAGGTAATTATTATCTTGTGAATACAAAGATAATTGATAAGGGCCTGATTCATCAGCGAAATTATTTCTTATAGTCAATACACCGGTTCTATCACGCATATATTCTAACAATCGGTATAGGTCCTGTTCAGAAGGTCTTATAACCGGGGAAAGCTGCTCTCTCTCTCCTAAACATGTAAGACTAAATCCCCCAATAACCATATCTATATTCATTTAACCTCCCGTAAGGATTTCATTCCTGATTGCCAAATATATGTTTTCGGTAAACCAGTTATATCATCTACAGCATTGACAGTAACTGATTTTGCACCTGCAACATCGGCTGCTGCTGCAATATCTCCTTTGCAATAACCACAAACATCTTTTCCTACTACTGTTATTTTTAAATCAGCACCTTTTGAAACACCTGCATCATAGGCTTGTTGGATGGCACCGATCTCCGCATGAGCAGTTGCCATATTGCCGTTTGGTAATTCTTTACCTTTAGCTATTTTTTTTGCCAAAATCCTGTCAGCAATTAGAGTACCTTGTTTCGCATTTGCCTGTTCAGAAGCTCTTGCTGTTTGATTCGTATCAGTAAATATTTTTCCATTCACTTCTAATTTAGCTGTAACTTTCGGGGCTATGGTTTCTTTTGTAGATACATTCTTCACCAAACTAGCTACGGCATCAGTATTAGGCTTATCATTTCTTAACAGCGGTTTTGAGGCGTGACTCAATCCTTCCGCCAGATCCTTAGCACCTTCTTTGGTGTTACCTAATACCTTTACCGTTCCCGCAGCCAAAACGCCGGTCCCAACCGCCGCTTCTGGCGCAACCGCATCAGCGACAAAAATACCCACGTTATTCAGGCACAGCGCCGGATTGGTTTTACAGCCTTCAAGCGCAACACGCCCTGCCGTTGCTATTTCAGCCGAACCCGCAATCAGTATCTGACCGCCATAAACCAGCGCGTAACCGCCTGCCGCCACTGCGGTAACGGCAATCGCGGCATTCCGCCGCGCAATGACGCGCTCTTCCGCAGCTTTATCCCCTTTTCCTGCCGCTAAGATGTCTTTTTGATTATCTACCGATAACTGGTACAACATGTGCTCAGTCATGTTATTTCGATAGACAAGCTCCGCGCTGTTCGCCGCACTGTAAGCGCCTTCCGGGGTATGGCTAATCAGTGCGCCTGACAACGCCCCGACAAATTTAGCGGTCTGGGCCTTAACTTCATTACCCGTCAGCGCTTCCTGAAGCTTATGGATTTGTCGCTCTGTTTCATTCTTATACGCCGGTTCAAATAGCCTGCTTTCCATTGTGATTGCCGCTAATTCAGCCGCCAGCGCACCTACAGCCGCCCCTTTGGCATCCCCACCAGCAATTTCAGCACTGATGCCTGCCACAACCGAATGGCTCAATATCCTGCCTGAGTGGCCTAAAACCTCCCCATTATCACCAATCAGTTTGGCGCCTTCCGCATTAATCTGATTACCAATATTACTCAACAATGCGGTTTGCAGATTATCCGTAAAACTGCCGCCGTTAATCGCCGTCCCTATTGTTGAACTCACGATGGATTGCGCCGCAACACGCTGGGCCACCTGACTCCAATTATTATTACTCAATAAGGGAAGCTGCGCTTTTATCGGATCGACAACGCCTTTTCCTTCCACTAATTTTCCCCAACCCATCGTGTGGTCTAATCCCCCTAATGCGCCACCCACGGCTATTTGGGTAACAAGGGATTTGATTGAATCGCGCTTCGCTAAGGCTGCCAGTGTCTTGGTGAGATCCCCTTTATTTTCAACTAAGGCCACCGCCGCCTGCGAGGTCAACCCTATCATTCCGCCATAAGCCGCCCCATAAACCGCGCTCGCCGTAGCTCCCGTGGCGCCTG
>NZ_PUWT01000147.1:0-4559 GCF_002968995.1 Photorhabdus hindustanensis | reverse complement strand
AGAACTGGCTTTTTGCGGGTTCCCTGCCCGCGGGACAACGGGCGGCCATGATAATGAGCCTATTGGAAACCGCTCAGGCCAACGGACATGAGCCCTGGGTCTGGTTACGTGATGTCCTCAGCCGGCTGCCTGTCTGGCCGAACAATCGGTTGAATGAGCTGCTGCCCTGGCCTGAGAATCCCTTCCGTTAACATCCCATTTTGTTGTTATCTGACAACGCAAGGTGAGTCCACCGGAACATTACTCTCAGTCAGCAAGAATACGCTCTATCGCCATATCCAGCTCGAGCGCCAGGCCGGCGGTGAGCTGTATCAGCAACTTCCTCATCGTGGAAAACGGTATAGCTATAATATCGGCCAACCTAAGCGTGGCCCCATTCCCAACCGCGTTGGTATTGAGCACCGCCCTGCAGAAGCTGACCTTAAACAGCAGCCAGGACACTTCGAAATTGACACCATTTTTGGCAGAGACCAGAAGTCATTTCTGCTGACAGTGGTCGATAAAGCCGTCAAGACGGTCTTTATTCGCAAACTCCCCAATAAGCGCGCAGAGACGGTGGTAGCGGCTTTCCGGGACATTGTCGCCAATACCTTCTGCGTGTTTAAAACTCTGACTGCCGACAACGGCCCGGAATTCGCCCGGCACGAGCAAATTACGCAAATCACCGGTGCGCAGGTCTACTTTGCCCGCCCTTACCATTCATGGGAACGCGGGTTGAATGAGCATACCAATGGGCTGATACGGCGTTTTTACCCCAAGGGTACAGACTTCAACCTGGTCACCCATCGCAAGATTGCTGCACTTGAACACATACTCAACACGCGAGGGCGAAAATCACTGGGTTATTTCTCCCCTAATGAGGTATTTTTAACGTACATACAGGCGGCATAAGCCTCTACCGTTTTGTTGCGTTTCGACTGGGAATGGGGCATTGTCCCAGCCCTGGTCTTTCAGTGTTTCTGAGGCGTAGGTGAGCCGGAACAGGTCGGATTGTGCGGCCAGATTGCCGCTGCAGGAGCGCCAGAGGTATTCAAGATGCTGGCGCAGCTTGCCAGCCGGCCCATGTTTGCGGCCGCATTCGAGTAACCACTGGATATCAATCGCCACGCTCCTAGGAAAGCGCTTTTGCTTCTGAGCGGTGGCCAACCAGCGGATCAGGAACAGGTTTTCGGCATAGGGTGTGCCGGCGATACCTTCCTGGCGCGACAGCCCCAGCGCCACCAGGGCGCAGAACGCCAGATGGCTGAGCGCTGAGGTGGTGTTCTCTGTGGTAACGGATTCGGTCTTGTCTGACAATGGCTGCCCTGCCCGTCGAATCGAAAGATTAATGGTGGATCTGCGCTAGGTCGTCAGCGGTCAGACCGGTCATCTTCATGACCGAATCGCGATCAAGGCCATTGGCCAGCATGGTACGGGCAACTTCGAGTTTGCCTTCATGTCGCCCTTTTTCAATACCGCGCTGTTCACCCAATTGGATACCTTTCTCTATACCCTTCTCAATACCCTTTTGTTCAAGCTGTTGTGCGATGGTCATCAGTTCATCCTCATGTTGCGGTACCCGCAGGGCCAGTTCGCGTACAAATGCCTGCGCATCCGCCGATTCACCGGCCTGGATAATATAGTGTATCAGCGAAATGACCTGTGGCGAAGACAGATAGCCGACCAGCAGAATGGCGGACAGTCTGTCCGTCAGCTCTGCCAGGTCGCGTTGGCGAATATGTTTCTGCTGCAGGGTCAGTGCGGCCATGCTGCGGTGGCCCATAATCTCTTCGTCGGGGATGACCGTCACATCAACCAGCGGAAAATCGCCGGTATACAGTTTCCCCGCCAACGCAGGGTCATCAAATTCCTGCAGCCAGTTGGTCGAGTACGGATACGGGCTGCGTTTACCCGTATAGAACAGCACCGGAATGACCAGCGGCAGCGTTTTGTGACCGGCCTCGAGGTGACGCTGCATAGCGGCTACAGCATATCGGATGAGGCGAAAGGCCATGTGTTTATCGGGGCTCGATTGGTGTTCGATGAGCACCATTACGTAACCGTCAGCGCCGGTAGTGGTTTTCAGGCTATAAAGCACGTCGCTGAAATACTGACGCAGGTCATCTTCGACAAAGGAGCCGGACTCCAGCTTCAGCGTACTGAGGTCGCAGATGGCCCGCAGTTCCGACGGCAAATGAATACCCATGAAGTCGCGGGCAATCTCGGGTTGCGTCAGAAATTGCCGAAATGTCGCATCGGGCTATCATAGCACGTTCGGCCTCAGGCTCACTATGGCTGAGCGAAGGCTTCACCCGCTCTCCGGGCAAGATGGCATCGGGATGGTGCAGTCGCCAGGTTTTTAATATCCGGTAGACGCTGGCCCTGCCAATGCCCAGCTGGCCGGCAACCGCTTCGCGGGTTAATCCGGCCAGCATCAATTCAATGACCTGCTGCGCTTTCGCCTGAGCGGTGGGTTTTCTTCCTTTATATGCTCCTTTGGCTTTTGCCCAGGCAATGCCTTCCCGCTGGAGTTCCTGGCGCAGGCGTGTCTCGAACTCGGCGAAGACGCCAAGCATATCAAGAAAAGCCTTACCGGAAGCGGAGGACGTATCAATGGCCTGCTCTGTCGCCCTGAGCTTGATATTTTGCCCTTCAAGCTCATGTACCAAGTTTTGCAGGTCACGAAGGCTGCGTGACAGACGATCGATACGGGTGACCACCAACGTATCCCCTTCCCGCAAGTAATCGAGGCAGTCATCGCGTGCCTGGCACCCTTCTTTCCAGCAACTGGTAGCGGGTTTTCCTGCAGGGTGGAATTTGTCTGCAGTCCCTGTGCCAACAGGGATTGGCGTTTGCTCTGCCCGCAGCCATAAAATCCTCATTCTTTGACGGTGATTATGCCGAAAACCCAGTCTGGCCGGGCGATCCCAACCCAATTGACCCTTCCTCAGTTCCAGAAATTTATCTTGCCCCACCTGGTCGCTCCACGCCGTGGTCCCGCTCTAAAAATAAGCAATTTTAAGATATTCAACTATATCCTGATGCTGCTTTACCTCGGCTGTCAGTGGAAAATGCTTCCCATCGACAAAGGCCCGGATGGCCGCCCTGAAATTCACTACACCCGGGTCTACGCCTCTTACCGGCGCTGGCTGACCCTCGGCTGTTTTGACTCCATCTTTACCGGCAGCGTCAGCCTGCTGCATCAGGGCGGGATGCTCGATCTCGCGGTTATCCACGGTGATGGTACGACCACCACGGCGAAAAAAGGCGGGGATAACATCGGCTTCAGCGGCCACAAAAAAATGAAGGGTGACAAAATCGTGGCCTTCTGCGACCGGAACTGCAATGTACTCGCTCCCTTCGTCACCGCTGCCGGTAAACAGAATGAATCCCCTTTGTTTCGTGAAGCCCTGCCCCGTCTGACTTCGCTGGCTAAAGCCCTGGGGCTCGACCTGCACGGCAGCGTTATCAGCCTGGACGGGGCGTACGACTGCCGGGCTAACCGCAAAGCCATTTTTAACCGGGGCATGGTGTCCAACATCAACGAAAACCCCCGGTGCCGGAAAACGATGAAACGTGGACGAAAGTGGATGTTTAACTCACTGATCTGCGTAGTTAACCGTATTGGCCGTGGTTACAGTTTTGAAGCGTTGCGAGCCAAAATCCTGTTTACGGAGGGTTTCCAGAAGGTCAGGAATCCTCACTATCAGCGTCAACTAATATCCGAAGGCGCTATGGGCAAAATGCCTTACTATGGCGTTGCGGAAAATTCCCCATCGAAAAATTACGGTGTCGATATATCAACACTGATTTATGAGATCGAAGCAGGGCATTTATAACCCTGTTTCAACCCTATATCTAATACAACGGCACGGAATATTTGAATTTAATGCCGGCTTCAAATGGTTTAATTTTAAACGACTGGAAGCAAATGCATCGCTTTGAAAAAAGAATTCGTTATACAGCAGAACGTAAGCGGTTCAGGGTAGTCAAGATACAGCTTAGAAGAATACGTAAAAAACACTCTGGGGACTATGAGCCTCATTTCGGTGTTAGGCGGGTATACATTCTCATGGCAATGGTTCAGATGATTATGGAAAAGTGCGACGAAAAGTCTCGCGTGCCAAAATGGGTAAAGCACTACATATACGACTGCTTTTTAAAAGTAAGGCCGGTTGTCATTCTGAGCATTGGTAATGTGCTATTCAAAGTATTGGCCGGTGTCGTACTCCTGGTATGTATTCTGATAATGCTACCTGTCCGCAGTGTATCGGTTTCCTGTCATAAGGTTGAACAAACGACGATTCACCACAAAACTCGACATGGGGTCCAGTGGAAGAACCCCCGAAAATGACGAGTTGTGTAACTACATTTAAGCGAAATCTTTTACTGTAGGGAAACTACGGATGCCTCTCCCATAAAGCCACCATTCCCCCGGCAATTATGGGGAAATGGAAGATCCTACCTACGGTTCCTTTTTGTCAAGTTGCGCTTTTATGTCACCAATCTTTTTTAAATCCTGCTCTAATATTGTTAACGAGCAGGTAACACAATATCTATCCCAACTTCTACCATTGCGG
>NZ_PUWT01000146.1:0-1631 GCF_002968995.1 Photorhabdus hindustanensis | reverse complement strand
GCCGAAAGGAAGGCCAAAGCAGAGGCGGAAGGGCTTTCATTTCCATGCAAGAAATACAAGAGGCTACAACACAAAGATTTTCTCAAGAAAGTCCCAAAAGTGTTGGGTGAGGAACACTCAGCGAAATTTTCCGCTCAGTACAAAGACAGTACTGGTCGTGAGCTGCCATGCTATCGATTCCCCAAGCGTGAATCCTGTTTGATGGCAATGAGCTACAGCTATGAGCTGCAAGCGCAAGTATTCGATCACATGACCGAACTTGAGGTTAAATCTGGATTTGGGTTTACCATCCAGCAACTGCAACACATGCTTGTTCTGGCAAAAAGGGCGTCTGATGAAGATTCATCTGATGCAGGCCGCAGACTAAGAAAGCGACAAGATGACCTGGTTACTCTCAATAAAGCTGAAAGGATGATCAATGATATTGGTCAGATGGCTCTCGGATTGGTTGGGGGAGGCGCAAAAGAGGTTGCACATGAACCACGAACAATTCATCGCTAAGAACATCCAAGCCGAGTTAACCAGACTCGGCTTTTCTTCATCTATTGCAGGCATGGCAAGTGATAAGGCAGTCGATCACTATCGCCGCAGTTCTTCGGCAAGTAGAAAGGGCAAGATGTACGATGATTGCTTGAACATTGCGAAAGCGTGGGCGAGTAAATACAGTTCAGTTAAGCCATTCCTAAAGTGAGGACCTCGGAAAAATCAATGAGATACATCTATTCAATCACATTGGACGCAATTATCGCGTCCTTTTTGTTTATTGGTATCACGCAAAATATCGAAGGTTTTGTGAATGTCGGCTACTTTGCTGGCTGGTTGTTTGGTGTGATTAAGTTCCTGGCTTATCTATTTGGCAGAGATACGCTCGTTAAAGAGTACAAGCACGTTCCGACAGCATTCCGATATTACGATTTACTGACTGACACAGCTTTTGTCATTTTCGTTGTATATCAGGGCTGGTTTGTTCTGGGGGCTATCTATGCGATAGGCGCAATGGCAAAAGTTGAGTTTCAGGGTAAGCAAGAGAAGTTACTAAAATATTAAGAGGTAGGTATGAGCAAATTACAGGTTTTCAAATATAAATTAGGTCAGGCCGTACAAGTTATTATCAGCGGTGAAAAAGGGCATATCAAAGCCCGTGCTGAATATATTCATAGCGCTAGCCAGTATTTGATCCACTACCAAGCTGCGGATGGCCGTGCAAGAGACGCCTGGTTTGATGAGTATGAGCTTTCACACACTGATTAAAGAGTGACTAATTCAGAGCATTCTGCTAATAGAGTGCTCGATAGTAGTGATTCAATCCGGCGTGGTATTTAAAATGCCGGGGATTTATCAGACTGAAAAGTAGAAAGTTCTGATTACAACTGTTTCTGAAATGGAAAGAGTTCAACGAGGGTTTAAAATGAAATTTGAAGACTTAACAATCGAGTCACAAGTCGCAGCACGTGAAGTATTAGCAGATATGCTGAGAATGAAATATCAACATGAACTTGGTTTAGATCCTAATGTGATTAGATTTCTAGGCCACAATGTAAGAAAAGCATTTGTGGCCTTGGAAAGCGAAGAGTCTTGTCTACCAGTTGCGGCGATTATGCTTGATAAAGAAGATGATCATAATCAGTAAA
>NZ_PUWT01000015.1:0-31339 GCF_002968995.1 Photorhabdus hindustanensis | reverse complement strand
AGAACTTTCTTCATGAGAAGTGGTTTCTACTAAAACATATCGGCCATCTCCCTTTGTTAGTGACAAACTGGAATAATTTCCACCTGTTTTAATATTGTGATTGCCTGATGTGAATGATTCAGCTGAGTCTTTAGGAAGAGCATTTTTCGCCAAATTCACCGTTTCCATCAAACCAAGGTTTTTCACAAAAGCATTTTTATCTGGGATATCTGCGCCATTTTGGTTTTTTGCCAATTTACTATTAGCATTATCATAAGCTGCTTTTACTGCTTTGGGGGTTGCTGCTGTAGTTTCATCACTACTGTTAATGGCACTATTAAGTTTTGTAAAACCTTTCTCTGTCAGCGTGGCATCTGGATGATTGCGGCTTTTTTCATGTTTCTGAATAGAGCTATCTACATAATCACGAGTTGCCAGAACGACAGAGGGATCGATTTTCAGCGTTACCGAATCCGTATTGCTAACAATCAAGATCATTCTGATAGTTTGTGTTCTGCCCGAACCTTCCTGTAATTGTGGTTTATAGGTTTCCGGGCAGTTTGCTACTGCAATCAAGTTACCTTCACTGTCAAACAGACCAATTTCACGCATCCACCAACCACCCTCACTTTCAGGGATAATTTGTTCGGCAATAATTTGGTTGGTGTTTACCGGGTCAACGCCTAATGTATTAATTGCAGCACGACGCTTTTCATTAACTAATTTTGTCTGATTGACGTCAGGATCTGGTAATTTACCGCCACCGTCACCAACAGCCATGTGAGTAATATCGACTTTTGTCCCCAAAGCAGCGGCGTTCGCCAGTTTCGCCGCTCCCAGGTTGGTTAAAATTGCAAAGTATTTCATGGTGAAACCCTCAATGTATCTGTCTCGATCAAATGAATTGCAGCCCCTAAGGGAGCATTGTCGCTAGTTGTGATGACGTCAGGGAGATATTGGTAAACAGTGAGGTCATCTCCACTATAACTCGTCGCAGCGCAATAAAATTCGCCTTTAACATCCAGATTGATTGACAAACCTATCAAATGACGACTTACAGGCTTGGCATCAGAAATTAGCCGTTCCAGCTCTAAAAAAGTTTCTTCGGTGATCCCGTTTTCCTGTACCCCTATCGCTAACCGGAATGTGCCCGGTGTTTCGTTGTTCAGCCACCATTCCTTTATTTGAATGAGATAGCCAAGCGGTTCTACTACACGACGGACGGCACCAATGGTTCCCTTATGTTTGTGCAGAAACAGCGAGTTTTTTATCACGTCACGCTTAGTGCTTACCGACCACTTTTCGTCCCAGCGATCAACCGACCACGCCCACGCCAGATAGGGTAATAACTCCTCAGGGCAAGTATCAGGATTCCAGAGTTGGCGAAGTGGTACTGGAATATTCTGCAATTGCGAACACGCCTTAGCAGCAGCCAACTCCAAAACCGTAGAACCTGTTGGTAACAGGCGGTCATTCATCAGAACCTCCCACTATCAAACCTGGATTTGGTTTGGAACAATCAGCAGTTTGTGTTTTCCCTATTTCCAGTTTTGCGCCAGTACAATAAGGAGCTTGATCTTTACACAGAGTTATGTCTTTAGTTGGAGCTCTCAGCTCTACCTGCTGTACTCCTGCGACATGCAACGCAGCATAAATGGCAGATAACCGAATATCTCTCCCCAATTTATGTTGATCTAGCACGTACTTATCCATATTTTGTTGAGCCAATTTACGGATAGGTTCAGATTCAGGTGTCGGGTAGAGATAAAGCACAGCATCAATTTGATATTCCACTATGTTAGCTGACTGCACTTTTACCCGATCGGCAACTGGTCTGACGTTTTCGTCATTAAGTGCCGCAATCACTTTATCCAGTAACTCTTGTGAAGCTACACCTTTGTGCTCTTTATCTTCTTCGTCTTGTTTATCTTTTTCCCATTTCCATTTCCGCGACAAAATAGTCACAGTCACATTGGCTGGTGATGGGCTAATGACGGAAACATCTGAAACAGTTTGATATTCACCTTTGTATTCATTTCTATTAGCATGAATACTTTCATTAACCTTAAGAGCATGATATTCATACGCACCTATTGGCCCTGCAACACTTAACCCTTCGAAGGCTCTTTGGATGCGATCACGGAAGGTACTATCAGGCTCCATAACTGCCCGGGTAACGTTATAGTTCGCTCCTAGCTGGTCTAAATCTCTATTGGTTGCATAGGCCAACATTACTGCACGAGCAGCTTCATTAACCCGCTGGCGCAATATCAATTCCCGGTACGCGTTTTCCTCAAGTAACTTAACCAGAGGTTCGGATTCCAATTCCAATGTTCGAGTAATAGCATCCCGTTGTTCTTCAGGATAAAGGGATATTAATTTGGCTTTACGTTCAGCCAACAGGCTTTCATAATCCAGTGGCTCAACTACATCAGGTGGCGGCAACTGGCTTAGATCAATGGTCGGCATTGTTTTACCTCACAGGGATAGATAGAGAAAACCCCCCAGGGGACAGCTGATAATGACCAGATATATCTACTGTCATTTTGCCGTCTTGTTGGGTATTTATGGTGATAGCTGTCAGATTAATTCGCGGTTCCCAGCGGCTAATAGCGGTATAGGTGGCTGCCATAATTTGCAGGCGTAGAGCCGCGTTCTGTGGCCAGTCAATTAATTCGGGTAACAGAGAGCCATAAGTGCGCCGTTCCAAACGACTACCAACAGGGGTTAGTAAGATGTCGCTGACAGACTGGCGTACATGATCCAGATCCGTCAGGCTACGACCAGTTTGTCGATTCATTCCAAGGTACATCATTATACTGGACCTCCTGTTGTCGCACCGCCTGCCATGACGCCGGTGTGCTGGTGCGAATGTAGGGTTACGCCGTTAGAACTGAGTTTTCCACCTGTGTTTTCAACATCACCTTCCAGCTTAGTTTTTCCTTTTACAGCAAATTCTGGTGTTTGCAGTGTGATGCCTTTGGCTGCCCCAGCTTTTACCTCCAATGCATTTATCCCGACTTGTAGTGTTTTCATATCGATTTTGTTGACTGAAGTCAGTTCGATAGAGTTGATTGCCTCAAGTTTGATTGAATTAAGTGCTTTGAGTGAGATATTTGTTGCTTCAAGTGTTATGGAATCTGAAGCCTGCACTACAGCAGTCTTAATACCTGTTACCTTTAAGGCACTAAATGCTGGCTCATACTCCATTATTGCTCCATCAGGAAAGACAATATGGACAGCTTCCGCAGAAGCAGGCAACGCTGATGGAAATTGATCAGCAAAAGCAGTATCAACAGTTTTTCCAGAAACAGCCAATGGCTCCGGAAATTGATTAGAATAAACAGCTGGCAATACAAAGGAGGTGGTCAATTCACCGCCAACAGATAACAGCAAAACTTGTTCACCACGGCTGGGAGCCCACCAAGTACGGGATTTGCCTGCCCGCATTGTCAACCAAGGCCGCCAGTCAGTTTCGAGATTGCCTGTTGCAATCCGGCACACTCCCCGGGTGGTATCTACCTCGGTAACAACACCAGTTCTGATCAGGTTACGCAATAAGCGCAAAAGTTCTGTTAGTTGTGTATCCATGTTTGGAAAAATGCCATTTGGTGGTTGTGGATTTATGTATGAAAGAATGCCAGCAATGGCAGTTGCCAACATCAAAGAGGAATTGTAAGAAAGACAAAACAAGTTTTTTGAAAAGAGAAAATGTAACAACATAAATTAAAAAGCCCTTCCCATAATCGAGAAGGGCCTTTATGTAATCTGTGCTATTTTGACTCTAATAGTTCAAAAAATTCAAATTTGCGTGGCTTGACTATATATTAAGTATAACGTTCGAGTTCAACTGTTTATTTATCTAGCCAGAAGAATAGATAAGTTTAATTTCCTGATATAGAGTGATAATTCTGTTTAAAAAACATAAACTTAGTATGGATATATTTAATCCCATAGTTGCAAAATAGGTTTCGTTGTAGCTGTCATAATTTCCGGCATCTCAACTTCTGTGCCATGTGGCAGGATTACACCGTATTCAGCCAAACCTGGGTTAACTAACAGTACCTGTTCTGTCATGCTTTGAGTCCGACCATAATGACGCCAGCATAAAGCATCAACAGTATCATTCTGCTGTGCAATTATTTTCATTAGGTATACCCTCTCTAATTTAGTCAATATTGTTAAGTTAAAGTGTTATGGTGCGCTGAATAGTGGGAGAGAACCAGTGAAACAATATTGTTAAGGAAACAGTACAAATGAGAAGCAAGAAGCCACTTTTCAGTGGCTAATTTAATAATTAATCATATTTTCCAAAATTTGCTGAATTCATAGGGAAAATCTATTTTTCAGCTCATTTTCCAATGCAATCATAATCAACTTAGAAACTTTAGATTATTTATCATACAGAATTTCCACATTTATCTACCGTATTTATTCTTCAAGCGTTTCGTGGTAGTTAATAAGTTGTTTTGCAAGTGGTGTCGACAACTCAGCAATCCAAACCAAAGCAAGTTCTTTATCCTCAGCATGATTACATTCACAGCTCGTTGCCATTCTAGCTATAAAATTAATACGTTGCGCTATTACTGATTCCATAAGAAAGTCCACTGACAAACTTACCTCCGCATAACATAACTGTATATAAGAACAGTACACTTTGATTAGAAAAATTTAAAGTGGTTTTTTATCTTTTTTGGGAACTATATTTGATAGTGTTAATATATTAATTATTGTTTTTACTGAAATAATTAATGATTAAAAAGGTTTCTTTTCGATCACAATTCGTTGTAATTAATAAATTTTTCTTATTTTATTGCTTAGAAGATTTCTTCTTTTTATTTAGATGATATAGTTTCACAAAGTATATAGATTGAAATTTATATGCCTATGATGCAATATCCCTTATCGGATCTAATGAATTTATTTGGGATCACTATAGCTCTTAATCAGAGGGCTTTGTGGAGACGGCAAACTCACTAAACTGTACTTTCAATGAAAAAAAACATAACTGAGATAAAAATGGGTGCAGATAGTGGAGGAAAACAAGCTATCGAACGCCTTGTTAGTGCATATGGGTTTAAATCACGTCAAGCATTGAGCGACCATTTAGGCGTGTCTAAAAGTACAATGGCGAACCGTTATTTAAGGGACAGCTTTCCAGCAGACTGGGTTATCCAGTGCAACCTTGAAACCAATGCTTCATTGTTATGGCTAAGCACAGGACAAGGAGAAATGTTCCCTGACGGAGAAAAAAAAAAGGGAATCTTTAAAAAACATTATTACTCCGACAATACAGCGCGTTAAATTGGTTGGTGGAAAGTTGAACGCTGATAACCCTGTGACTTTAGATACTCAACTTATTGCCAGAGAAATAAGAAAACCTCTCATTGTAGATAATAATAACACCTGGTATTTGTTGGATACAGAAGAACCTGATGTTCAGGATGGTTTATGGTTAATTGATATTGAAGGGATGCATAGTATTAAAAAGATCACAAAAATCCCAGTTAGTAAAATCCGGGTTTGTGATAACGACGTAATTTTTGACTGTGCAATTAATGAAATTAATTTTATTGGTCGCGTTTACCTAGTGATTTCCAGGTACTGACACACTTTTCAATTGTAAGTAAATTAATTTACTTAGATGTGTAAATCCTACATTGATGGTAATTCGTTACCCAAAAACTTCCAGATATAGTGGATTTCATACACAATAAGTTCTCTTGCCAGTAATAGCTAATTGTTAACTTATTCCGTTGTTCCTTTATAGTATGTATAGTGCGGCGGAAGTTTTTTGCATAGATAAATAAACTTGATATATTTTGCATAAATTAAGAACCAATTACTTGGATATTACGAATACAAAATTAAACGTTTAACTAGCCGCACTGCAAATATTAATTTGATCGACAATTTTCTTTATTTACTGGAAAATATTTATATATTGTAGATAACGATGTGTTGTAAATTAATGATAACTGTTTCCGTGTGTGGCCTTTTGCTAACAATCTTGCTGCTTGTTGTTGTTCAACGAATGAAAGTGACACTGGCCTGCCACCAATTCTCCCTTGGGCACGAGCTGCTATTAATCCTGCATTTGTTCTTTCAACGATTAATTCCCGTTCCATTTCAGCCAGTGCACTCATAACATGAAAGAAAAATCTCCCCATAGAAGTGCTGGTATCAATGCTATCAGTCAAGCTTTGAAAATGAATACCACGTTCACTTAAATCAGAAATTAAAGTTACCATATTTTTTACGCTACGCCCCAATCTATCCAGTTTCCAAACAACTAGAGTGTCACCTTTTTTAAGTTGTTTTAAAGCTCGCTTTAAACCTGGTCTGTTGGATGTTTTTCCGCTAATTTTATCCTCAAAAATTTGCTCACAATTTATACTTATCAATGCGTTTCGTTGTAAATCACTGTTTTGGTCATTTGTTGACACCCTAACATAGCCAATCTTTGCCATATGTAACCCTACCTAATACCAATATGAGACTATTATTATAGAAACTATCACGGATTAGCGAGTTTTTAAAAACCTTGGTTTGATGGAAACGGTGAATTTGGCGAAAAATGCTCTTCCTAAAGACTCAGCTGAATCATTCACATCAGGCAATCACAATATTAAAACAGGTGGAAATTATTCCAGTTTGTCACTAACAAAGGGAGATGGCCGATATGTTTTAGTAGAAACCACTTCTCATGAAGAAAGTTCTTTTTGTGCAATAGGATATCGTGAGCCCGACTCCTCAAATATAAATGTTGTTCACTTCCCTAGAAAGAACGGCTATGTTGCAATAGCGAATGAGCACTATTCTAAATCAGAGTCTGACAGTCGATTTATTCAGTTAAATACCAATACAAAAACATCAGGTTATATATTAGCTAAAACCGCAAACTATTATGATGATCCTAATTCACGTCATTTGGGGCGTTCGGGATTTTTGAGGCCCAATGGAATTGATAATCTGGGGGCATTAGCAATTCATATCGCTCATCCTGACGTTGATAGCTCTCAGCACGCTCGCGGGCTTTCTTTCGGGTATGGGGGTTATTCAGAAGCATTCAGTATTTCTACTTACGCTTTTGATGAAAGTGGTAACTTCAGGGGAAAACGTAAGATATTAACAGAGGACGATATTCTTGTTGGTATTCCGCTACCGTGGTCTAAGTCAACTGCACCAGCAGGTTATCTTATTTGTAGTGGTCAGCAGTTTGACAAATCTGTATACCCTAAATTAGGGGAAGCATATCCCTCTGGTACACTCCCTGATTTACGTGGTGAGTTTATTCGAGGTTGGGATAATGGGAGAAGTATTGATTCTGGGCGGGAGATATTATCTCATCAGAATTCAACAAAGTTACCTAATCTTTACACCCATGCAACCTCTGAAAATATAGGACTACTGGTATCTCCTCCTATTAATCGTTTTTCAAATAATTATCCATCAGAAATTATGGCTAGTGATTTTGAGGAAATAGAACTCGGGAGCGGACAATATTTTTCGACCCCATTAAATCCTACTGGTACAGTTTCATTATCTACATTTAGAGTACGTCCCCGTAATATCGCATTTAACTACATAGTGAGAGCAGCGTAATGACAACACAGAAACAAAAATATTCCCTAGAACCAGAAACTGCAATATTGGGAAATAACGGATTAGCAACCAAGGCTGGCTGGTTGATAATCTACCATGCAGAACCTTATTCCAGAGAATTTATTGGTGCCAGACCAGAATATTTAATGGAAGGAGTGGGACTTCCTGCCAATTCTTATCCAGATGCCCCAAAACTTCCAGATTCTGATAGTATGGCTGTTTGCCGCAGCGAAGATAAAAGTTGTTGGCAAATTGTACCTGATTACCGAGGAAAAATAGTTTATAACACGCAAACCTTAGCACAATATGAAATTACTTCGTTAGGTGAACTACCAGAATATCTGACATTCAAACAACCTGTCACTGATTTTGATAAATGGGATGGTAAACAGTGGGTAACTGACAAATATGCTATAAAGGATAGCCAGATTAAACAGGCAGATCAGCAGCGGGTAGCACTATTACGACAAGCGAATGAAAAAATTACATTATTACAACATGCTGTAGATATTAAATTGGCCTCAGAAAAAGAAAAGTTATTGTTGTTAGATTGGAAGAAGTATTTAGTATTACTGAGTCGTGTTGACATTTCATCAGCGCCAGATAATATTAATTGGCCTGAAAAACCAGAATAAATAATAACGGCCTGTTTTTCAGGCCGTAGATTTAAGGCTTATAAACTAATTTGCAAGTATTTATTATTTCTGAAACAATTTTTTACATTAAATTCATTAATGGCTTTTTCAGAAAACGTTTTTAATTATTGAAATAAGGAACTTACAATTAATTTAAGAACAATATGTATTTACATATTGTTGTAATTAAACCAGTAGTACTCAATGTCTCTTGGTAGTTCACAAAAATCACTAATAATGACAATAAAATCATAAACAATCATTTTTCTGCAATAATAATTGATGACCATACAATCAGCGATATTATTTAGAGTATAGAATGGAAAAATTTAAATTATATAAATAGCCAACTCAACATATCTGGCTATTTATATATGGGAATATTAAATTAACAAATTATCACCATGAAAATGATTCGTTTTATTCTGGTTGCTCTGGCCATTCAATATCTTGTGCCGTGGTATTCATTCGATTTAACGCGACGCGATATTTTTTCCACTCCATCAACATTGTTATTTCGTTATCAGTAGCAATGCCTAAATCAATAGCATCTTGTAATGGTGCCATTTTAATTGTCGCTTGTTCCAATAAATAATATTGTTGGCGGTGATAGGCTTTATTTTTCTGTTCGATAATGGCCTTCTGATATAATGATTGAGCCTCTTGAGCACTGAACCCCATAGAGATTAATTGATGGGGTTCAGCTGGCACATTAACATATTCATAGCCATTTTTATCTATTAACTTATTTAATGTTATCATATATCCTCATTATGGTTTCTTTTGATAACGTGAATCATATTCTAGAGAATAAGGTGTTGTATTATCATTATATTCTTCGCCTAATAATGGATCGTTAATAGCTAACGATTTCACCATCCACTTCATTTCACGCTTAAGATCTGCATTTGACCACTGATATATTTCAACCTCTCCTTCTTCACGTGAATAATGAATTGGTTGGAAATTACTGGTCGTAAAATAGGTTAAACCACCACGTAAATAACAACCACTATAAACGTAACAATCTACAACATCACCAGATTTAACATCACCATAGATAGGATATTTACCATCAACGGGTCTAGCGATGCTTATCATGGCGTAGCGGATCGCTTTTATTGTTTTACGATAGGTTTGATTTATGCGTTTAATATTTAAATATTGTGCATCACCACCCCACCGATGCTCTCCCCCCTCTATTTGTGCAAGTAATCCAGCAACATGTGTCACACCTTCACCGAATGGTTTTTTTTCTGCATCATATGGATAGGGCCTATGAAGAGTTAACCAAGAATTCGCTCCAACATTAGGTGGGAAATCCCACCAAACCGGATAATAGCGGTCAGTACTTAGGCCAGTAAGATCAATCGTAGTGGTGTAGCGTGGTTCACTCAGAATATCCGACATAGTGGGTTTATTTAGCGTATTATATTCTTGGGCCCAAGGTGTCCAGGATAAATTGTGATATTGGCTGCGTGTATATATTCGACTACTGTTATAAACAAAATAACGCTGAATGATCCCAGCAGCCTGTAAAACGACAAGTGAACCAGCAAGCGATTCAGGGTAGTTAGCACCATTTTGGGCATAAATATTGTAATCTTGGTAATAAATCCCTGGCATTTTGTAGTTATCCAAATTTGCCTTATCACCCAAATAAACTGCCTGCCCATGAAAAATATCCTGAGACGTAATATTGATATCTTCAGTCAGAACTTTGCCATTCACTTTTCGGCTATTCGGTACTGCTCCCTGAGCCAAATTCACCGTTTCTATCAAACCAAGATTTTTAAAAACTCACTAATCCGTGACATTTCCGACAGAATAGTCTCGTATTGGTTCTAAGTAGGGGGATATATGGCGAAGATTGGTTATATTCAGGTGTTAATAAATAACCAGAACTGTGGTTTATGAAAAAATGTGTTGATAAGAGTAAATTATGAACTATTTTTCAGGATAAATTTGTAGTAAAAATAACTAATTGAAGGTTTAATTTTATGCCATACAACAAGCACTAATGAGGTTTCATTTTGCATAAAATATAAATTTAATTTATCTTAAACTTAATTACTCTAACTTCATTCCCAAACAAAGTTTAGGTCAGTTATTTTCAAGATAATCAGAAGTAAAATTAAATATGGACAATAAACCCGCAGTTATAAGCTGCGAGTTCTACCATTAGCAATTGAGCATCAGCGTTTCTTTTTCTTCCCTTGAACCGCCTTAAAACGTGGATTAGATTTACAAATAACATATAATCGACCACGACGACTTACGATTTTGCAATCCGGGTGGCGAGTTTTTGCTGTTTTAAGTGAACTTAACACCTGCATTTTTATAATCTCTCAATATTATTTATTACCAATAAAACGCCCGAATTTTTTCTGGAATCGCGCAGTACTGCCTTCCTGAGATAAAATTTTCTGCTTACCCGTATAGAAAGGGTGTGATTCCGATGACACATCAACAGTGACATATGGATACTCCTCCCCATTCAAGGTAATTGTCCGTTCTGTACGAATCGTGGAGCCAATTGTGAAATAAGCATTAGCACTGGTATCGTGAAATACAACTACCCGGTAGTTTGGATGGATATCTGGTTTCATAATTTCGCCACAATGTAATAATATAACATTACAATATCGTAATTTATTTTTATCGGCAAGAAAATAATGATAAATTTTCTCAGTTCAAAAAAAAGCCTCTGTATTTTAATGTACAGAGGCTTATTTCAACTTCTTATTATAAAACGATTATTCTACGGTCACTGATTTAGCCAAATTACGAGGCTGATCAACGTCAGTTCCTTTAATCAGAGCAACATGATAGGAAAGCAGTTGCAGAGGCACAGTATAAAATATTGGTGCAATCAGCTCTTCAACATGCGGCAACGGAATAATCTTCATTCCTTCACTATCGGTAAAACCCGCGTCCTGATCAGCAAACACATATAGCAATCCACCACGGGCACGTACTTCTTCGATATTAGATTTCAGTTTTTCTAGCAGTTCATTGTTCGGAGCTACAATGATAACCGGCATATCTGCATCAATCAGTGCCAGTGGACCATGTTTTAATTCACCAGCAGCATAAGCCTCAGCATGAATATAAGAAATCTCTTTTAATTTCAGAGCGCCTTCAACCGCAATCGGATATTGATCACCACGGCCAAGGAACAAAGCGTGGTGTTTATCAGAAAAATCTTCCGCCAGCGCTTCAATAATTTTATCTTTCGATAACATGCTTTCGATACGGCTTGGCAGTGCATGTAATGCATGAACAATTTCTTGCTCCTGCTCTGCATCAACACCTTTCAAACGTCCAAGGTAAGCCACCAGCATCAGCAATACTGTCAGCTGAGTTGTAAACGCCTTAGTTGAAGCAACACCAATTTCTGCACCGGCTTTGGTCATCAGAGCAAAATCAGACTCACGTACTAAAGAAGAACCCGCTACGTTACAGACTGTCAATGATGTGAGATAGCAAAGTTCTTTGGATAAACGCAGCGCTGCTAATGTATCTGCGGTTTCACCCGATTGAGACAAGGTGATCAGTAAGCTTCCTGAACGGCGTGCTGATTTGCGGTAACGGAATTCAGAAGCAATTTCCACATCACAAGGAATACCTGCCAATGCTTCAAACCAATAACGGGAAACCATACCTGCATTATAGGATGTACCACAAGCAACTATCTGAATATGCTCTACTTGAGCTAATAATTTAGCTGCGTTAGGACCAAGTTCAGATAGATCTACCTGCCCATGACTCAAGCGTCTTTCCAGAGTGCTTTTAATCGCCATTGGCTGTTCATAGATCTCTTTTTGCATGTAATGACGGTAGACACCTTTGTCACCAGCATCATACTGGACATTGGATTCTATCTGTTCCCGTTCAACCGGTTCGCCCTGAGCATTGAAAATGCGCACAGTACGACGAGTTACTTCAGCAATATCCCCTTCCTCAAGGAAGATAAAACGACGAGTAACAGGCAATAGCGCCAACTGATCAGACGCCAGAAAGTTTTCTCCAACACCCAAGCCTATAACCAAAGGACTACCCGATCTTGCAGCAATTATTGTTCCAGGATCACGGCTATCCATGATGACTGCGCCATAGGCACCTCGCAGCCGAGGAATAACTCGTTGAATAGCTTCTAACAAAGTACCACCCTGTTTTTGTTCCCAATGAACAAGGTGGGCAATAACTTCTGTATCAGTATCCGAGATAAATTGATAACCGAGTTCAATTAATTGAACTCGCAACTCTTCATAGTTTTCAATAATACCATTGTGAACAACGGCAATATAATCAGATACATGCGGGTGAGCATTTTTCTCGTTTGGTTCACCGTGTGTAGCCCAGCGGGTATGAGCAATACCTGTCCCACCAAGGACCGGCTGCTTATCAACTTTATCAGCAAGTACTTGTACCTTGCCGACTTCTCGCAGACGGAGCATATTTTTTTCGTTATCAACAACCACCAAGCCGGCGGAGTCGTAACCACGGTATTCCAAACGACGCAATCCTTCAATCAGGATTTCTGCAATATCTCGTTGTGCTACTGCACCAACAATTCCACACATCAGTTTTATTCCTAAAAATAGGGCTGATGAAAGCCCTTTATATGTCAAGAGCCTGATTGTTTTCCGGTTTTTCCGGTCCCCGAGCCTGTAGAGTGGGGATTATTATTTTATTTTTTTTTCCTTCACAGGGCGTTTCCACCCCTGAATATGCGTTTGTTTAGTTCTACTTACTACCAGTTCATTTTCAGCTATGTTTTTTGTCACTGTTGTTCCTGCTCCGATTGTAGCGCCTTTAGCAACAGTCACCGGAGCAACAAGCTGAGTATCAGAACCAACAAAAACATCGTCACCAATAATGGTTTTAAATTTATTAGCACCGTCATAGTTACAGGTAATAGTACCTGCACCAATATTTACATTACGACCAATGTCTGCGTCGCCAAGATAAGTCAAATGTCCAGCTTTAGAACCTTTACCCAGATAAGATTTCTTCATCTCAACGAAATTCCCTACATGGGCTTTTTCAGCGAGTTTAGAACCGGGACGCAAACGTGCAAAAGGCCCAACAGTACAACCCATCTCCATTTCAGAATCTTCAACTATTGTATAGGGGCTAATAATAGAATCATCACCAATGATGCAATTCTTCAACACACAACCGGTACCAATCTGTACGTTATTACCAAGGGTTACATTACCCTCAATAATGACATTAGTATCAATAACCACATCACGGCCATGAATTAGTGTGCCACGTAAATCAAAACGAGCAGGATCCAACAACATAACACCCGCTAGTAATAATTGTTCCGCTTGCTCAGATTGATAAATACGCTCAAGAGCAGAAAGTTGAAGGCGGTTATTTACACCTTCCATTTCACTCAAGCGAGTTGGGTGCACCGCTTCAATTTTTCTGCCTTCTTTATAAGCTAGCGCAATCACATCAGTCAGGTAATATTCACCCTGAACATTGTTGTTATCTAATTGGGACAACCAACGTTTTAAATCACCACCATTAGCAACCAGAATTCCTGTGTTTATTTCACTGATTTTACGTTGTTCTTCAGTCGCGTCTTTCTGCTCAATAATACCAGTTACTTCTCCGTTTTCACGAATAATACGGCCATAACCCGTTGGATTATCCAAAATTGCTGTCAATAAACCTATACCACCCTCAGGTTTAACCGCTAGTAAGCGTTCAAGGGTATCCACCCCAATAAGAGGTACGTCGCCATATAATATTAAAATATCTTCATCATCAGCGAAATGTGGTGCTGCCTGCTGCATTGCATGGCCAGTCCCTAATTGCTCTGCTTGTAATACCCAATTCAGTGTCTGATCAGAAAGGGGTTGCTTCATCAGGTCACCACCATGTCCATAAACTAGGTGAACATTTTTGGCGCCCAATGCCATTGCAGTATCAATTACATGCTGAACCATAGGTTTACCAGCCAGCAAGTGCAGAACTTTAGGGAGATCAGAGTACATGCGGGTTCCTTTACCCGCGGCAAGGATCACAACACTTTTTGCACTGTTAGACATAAGAAACCTGATAGCTCCAATTTAAGATAAAAAAAGTAAACCTGTTTGCGAGATAAATTACTACATATTTCGCAATACAAAAAAGCCAGTTAGCTTTCACCAACTGGCTTCTTTATTTAACTGCCTGTATTACATCGCTTTTTTTGTTAACTCGATTACACGAAGTTTCGCAATCGCTTTAGACAATTCAGCTGATGCCTGAGCATAGTCAACATCACCGTGAGAATTACGGATGTGTTCTTCAGCTTTACGCTTAGATTCCAACGCCTTAGCTTCATCCAAATCTTTACCACGGATCGCAGTGTCAGCCAGTACGATAACGCCGCTCGGTTGTACCTCAAGGATACCACCAGAAAGGTAAATGACCTCTTCTTCACCGAACTGCTTAACAATACGTACCATGCCAGGTTTTATGGCAGTCAGTAGCGGAGCATGTCCTGGGTAAATGCCCAGTTCACCTTCACTACCTGTCACCTGAATTTTCTGTACCAAACCTTCAAACATCCGGCTTTCAGCACTGACAACATTCAGATGGTAAGTCATTGCAGCCATGTCAACCTCCGGTCAGCCGTATTAAAGTTTCTTCGCTTTTTCCACAGCTTCTTCGATGGTACCTACCATGTAGAATGCCTGTTCTGGTAGGTGGTCATAGTCGCCGTCTAAGATACCTTTAAAGCCACGGATAGTATCTTTCAGGGAAACGAACTTACCTGGTGAACCAGTAAAGACTTCTGCAACGAAGAACGGCTGAGACAGGAAGCGCTGGATCTTACGAGCACGCGCAACTACCAGCTTATCGTCTTCTGACAGTTCATCCATACCCAAGATGGCGATAATATCTTTCAGCTCTTGATAACGTTGCAGGATAGATTGAACACCACGAGCAACATTATAGTGCTCTTGACCAACAACCAATGGATCGAGCTGACGACTGGTCGAATCCAACGGATCAACCGCAGGGTAAATACCTAAAGAAGCGATCTGACGGCTCAAAACTACGGTCGCGTCCAAGTGGGCGAAAGTCGTCGCCGGAGATGGGTCAGTTAAGTCATCCGCAGGTACATAAACAGCCTGTACGGAGGTAATAGAGCCGGTTTTGGTAGAAGTAATACGTTCTTGCAGAACACCCATTTCTTCCGCCAGAGTTGGCTGATAACCTACCGCAGATGGCATACGACCAAGCAGTGCGGATACTTCAGTACCTGCCAAGGTATAACGATAGATGTTATCAACAAATAGCAGAACATCGCGGCCTTCATCACGGAACTTTTCAGCCATTGTCAGACCAGTCAACGCAACACGTAGACGGTTTCCTGGTGGCTCGTTCATCTGACCATATACCAGAGATACTTTATCCAGTACGTTAGAGTCTGTCATTTCGTGGTAGAAGTCGTTACCTTCACGGGTACGCTCACCTACACCGGCAAATACAGAGTAACCCGAATGCTCAATCGCAATGTTACGGATCAACTCCATCATGTTTACGGTTTTACCTACACCCGCACCACCAAACAGACCAACTTTACCTCCCTTAGCGAATGGGCAAATCAGGTCCATTACCTTAATACCGGTTTCCAGTAGTTCTTGAGAGTTAGATAACTCTTCATAGCTTGGAGCCGGACGATGAATAGCCCAACGCTCTTCTTCACCGATATCGCCTTTCATGTCGATTGGTTCACCCAACACGTTCATGATACGGCCCAATGTCGCTTTACCAACCGGAACTTCAATTGGGTGGCCTAAATCAGTGACACTTAAACCACGGCTTAAGCCATCAGAAGTACCCATTGCAATACAACGAACAACGCCGCCGCCCAACTGCTGCTGAACTTCCAGCACCAGCTTAGCTTCGCCGTTTTGAACCTCAAGAGCATCGTATACTTTTGGTACGGTATCTTGAGGGAATTCGACGTCCACCACGGCGCCGATTACCTGGATAATCTTTCCAGTAGCCATCTTGAATCCTCTACGTAATTCATAAACCTAGCTGTTAAACCGCGGAAGCACCCGAAACAATTTCGGTCAGCTCCTGAGTTATGCTGGCCTGACGAGCTTTGTTATAAACCAACTGCAACTCTTTGATCAGGCTGCCACCATTATCAGTTGCGGCTTTCATCGCCACCATTCGTGCGGCCTGTTCACTAGCCAGGTTTTCAACGACGCCCTGATAAACCTGCGATTCTACATAACGACGCAGCAGTATATCTAGCAACGCCTTAGGATCAGGTTCGTATAAATAATCCCAGGATTTCTTCTTCAGTGTCTCATCATCTCCGGCAGGCAGAGGCAATAACTGAGTAATAGTCGGTTCCTGGGACATTGTATTGATGAACTTGTTTGTCACCACATACAATTTATCCAGACGCCCCTCATCGTATGCCCGCAGCATGATATTCACTGGCCCGATCAATTCGGATAGTGAAGGGTTATCTCCCATGCCTGTTACCTGAGCAACAACGTTGCCCCCAACAGAAGCAAAGAAAGAGGTAGCCTTAGAGCCGATAAGCGCCAGATCACACTGGACACCTTTATCAGACCAGTCTTTCATTTCTGAAAGCAGTTTTTTGAACAGATTAGTGTTCAAACCACCGCACAAGCCACGATCGGTAGAAACAACCAGATACCCAACACGTTTGGTTTCACGCTCTTCAAGGTATGGATGTTTATATTCCAGATTACCTAACGCAAGGTGACCAATCACATTGCGTATGGTTTCTGCATAAGGACGGCTGGCCGCCATGCGATCCTGCGTTTTACGCATTTTGGACGCAGCAACCATCTCCATCGCTTTAGTGATTTTTTGCGTGTTTTGCACGCTGGCGATCTTGGTACGTATCTCTTTTGCGCCGGCCATTCCTGATTCTCCTCATTAACCAGACGGCCCATGTTTAATTAAACCGGGCCGAATAGTGTTACCAGGACTGAGTTGCCTTGAAGGAATCCAGCAGAGCTTTTAGCTTTGCTTCGATCTCTTCATTGTAACCACCAGACTGGTCAATCTCTTTTAGAAGATCAGCATGTTCACGGTTGGCATATGCAAGCAACGCAGATTCGAAATCAATAACCTTAGCAATTTCGATATCTTCCAGATAACCACGTTCCGCAGAAAACAGAGACAACGACTGCTGTGCAACAGACATTGGGGCATATTGTTTCTGTTTCAGCAATTCAGTTACTTTTTGACCATGATCCAACTGCTTACGGGTTGCATCATCAAGGTCAGAAGCAAACTGAGAAAATGCTGCCAGTTCGCGATATTGAGCCAGAGCAGTACGAATGCCCCCAGACAATTTCTTAACGATTTTAGTCTGAGCAGCACCACCCACACGGGATACGGAAATCCCTGGGTTAACTGCTGGACGAATACCCGCATTGAACAAACTAGATTCCAAGAAAATCTGACCATCAGTAATTGAAATAACGTTTGTCGGTACGAATGCTGATACGTCGCCTGCCTGAGTTTCAATGATAGGCAGGGCCGTCAGAGAACCGGTTTTACCTTTCACTTCACCATTGGTGAATTTTTCCACATATTCAGCGTTAACACGTGCCGCACGTTCCAGCAAACGAGAGTGCAGATAGAAAACGTCACCTGGGAATGCTTCACGTCCTGGCGGACGACGGAGCAACAGAGAAATTTGACGATAAGCTACAGCTTGCTTAGACAAATCATCGTAAACAATCAGCGCATCTTCACCGCGATCACGGAAGTATTCGCCCATTGCACAACCCGAATATGGCGCCAGGTATTGTAATGCCGCAGATTCTGAAGCAGTCGCAACAACCACAATAGTATTGGCAAGAGCACCATGTTCCTCTAATTTACGAACAACGTTCGCAATAGTAGAAGCTTTCTGACCAACTGCAACATAGACACATTTTATGCCTGAGTCACGTTGGTTAATGATTGCGTCAATAGCCAGTGCTGTTTTACCCGTCTGACGGTCACCGATAATCAGTTCACGTTGACCACGACCGATAGGGATCATTGCGTCAACGGATTTATAACCAGTTTGTACCGGCTGATCAACAGATTGACGGTCGATAACACCTGGAGCGATCATTTCAACAGCAGAGAAACCATCATGCTCAACAGGGCCTTTACCATCAATTGGCTCACCCAGCGTGTTTACTACACGACCAAGCAGGCCACGACCAACAGGTACTTCAAGAATACGGCCAGTACACTTAACCTTCATGCCTTCTGCTAAGTCAGCATACGGCCCCATCACAACCGCACCTACGGAGTCACGCTCCAAGTTCAATGCGATTGCATAACGATTGCCAGGCAGTGCGATCATCTCACCCTGCATAACTTCGGCTAAACCGTGAATACGAATGATACCGTCGTTAACGGATACAATCGTACCTTCATTGTGAGCTTCACTCACTACATTGAACTGAGCAATGCGCTGCTTGATCAGTTCGCTGATTTCGGTGGAATTCAGTTGCATATGCTCCAGTCCCCTTAAGACTGCAAGACGTCTGTTAAGCGATCTAAACGGCCACGAATACTACCATCGATCACCAAATCACCTGCGCGGACAACCACACCAGCAATAACAGACTTATCAATTTTGCAATTCAGCTTAACTTTGCGTGACAGACGTTTTTCCATCGCTACAGAAATTTTAGCCAGCTGTTGTTCTCTCAGTTCGGCGGCAGAAATTACTTCAACATCAACGGTTGATTCAAGTGATGCACGCAATTGAATAAATTGCTGCAAAACTTCTGGTAACGCCAATAAGCGACCATTCTCTGCCATAACACGAATAAAGTTCTGAGCATGTTCATCGACCTGTTCACCGCAAATTGCGATAAAGGTATTAGCTAATGTTTCCGATGCCAATGAACCGGAAAGCAGCTCGCCAACTTGCTCATTACGAGTCACTTCAGCCGTGAACGCCAGCATATTCTGCCATTGTTCAAGCGATTGTTTTTCCACAGCAAAGTCAAAAGCTGCTTTGGCGTAGGGGCGAGCTACAGTAGCGAATTCAGACATGCCCCTCCCTCCTTACAGTTCAGCGACCAGTTTATCAACGATGTCGCTATTAGCAGCTTCATCCACGGAACGTTCGATGATTTTCTCGGCACCTGCGATAGCCAACATAGCGACCTGCTTACGCAACTCTTCCCGAGCACGCTTACGTTCGGCATCAATTTCTGCCTGAGCTTGCGTTACGATTCTGTTACGTTCCTGCTCAGCTTCCGCTTTTGCATCATCAAGGATCTGGGCTTTTTGTTTATTAGCCTGTTCAATGATGACCTGAGCTTCCGCTTTCGCTTTCTTCATTTGGTCGGTCGCATTGGCTTGCGCTAAGTCCAGGTCCTTTTTGGCACGTTCTGCAGAAGATAAACCGTCAGCAATTTCTTTTTGACGTTTTTCTATGGCCGCCATGATCGGTGGCCATACGAACTTCATACAAAACATAACAAACAAGACAAACGCAATGGCCTGGCCGAGGATTGTTGCATTAATATTCACAGCACAATACCTCTTTTAAAATTAATGAGTTGACGTAGTTTCAGATTATTTCTACAAACTACGCGACAGCAAACATTACGTACAAGCCAAGGCCCACAGCAATCATTGGGATGGCGTCAACCAGACCCATAACGATAAAGAACTGTGTACGCAGCAGAGGGATTAAATCCGGCTGACGAGCAGCGCCTTCCAAAAATTTACCTCCGAGGATGCCGATACCGATCGCAGCACCGATTGCCGCTAGACCCATCATTACAGCGGCAGCCATGTACAGCAGATCCATATTCAGGTTTTCCATGACAGTCTCCAGTTTGTTTCAGTTAAAACACAGTTAGTTATTGTGGTAAAAAATTAATGTTCTTCAGACGCCATCGACAGATAAACAATCGTCAGAACCATGAAAATAAAGGCTTGTAACGTAATAATCAGTATGTGGAAAATAGCCCAAGGCAGGCTGAGTAACCACTGCGACCACCACGGTAACAGACCAGCTATAAGAATAAAGATCAATTCACCCGCATACATGTTACCAAACAGTCGCAGACCGAGTGATACCGGTTTTGAAAGCAGGCTAACTCCTTCCAGAATTAAGTTAATTGGAATAAACAGTGGATGATTAAAAGGCTGTAAAGTCAGCTCCTTTGTAAAACCACCAATCCCTTTCATCTTAATGCTGTAGTAGAGGATGAGGACAAAGACACCAATAGCCATCGACAAGGTAATACTGACATCTGCTGTTGGCACGACACGCAGAGCCGGTAAACCAAAGACATGTTCACCGATATAAGGGAGAAAATCGATTGGCAATAAGTCCATCACGTTCATTAATAACACCCAAACGAACACTGTCAGTGCCAAAGGGGCAATAACTTTGCTCTTTCCGTGATACATATCACGAACGCTGTTATCAACAAAACCCATGATCAATTCTATAGCAGTCTGAAGTTTGCCAGGTACGCCACTGGTGGCATTAACCGCAACCTTTCTGAATACATACAGAAATAAAATCCCTAATACGACTGAGAAAAAAAGCGAGTCAATGTTCAACGTCCAGAACGTTGCAGAACCACCAGAGTTGGGATCGACCAACTCAAAGGTACGTAGGTCCAACTGAAGGTTATTCAGGTGGTGGCCTATGTAGTCCCTTGCAGTTGAAACTTCTCCTGATGCAGACATGATGCCTCTTACCCTTTTATTGTTGAAAACCTAACCGTTTATCACAGCAGGTGCGATGATTTGCACAATCAGCACCGCTAAATAAGTTAAACCTAGTGGTGCAAACGCCGCTTTAAACACGCCTAAAGCAACAACCAGCACAGCTATTGTAATAATAACTTTCAACCCTTCGCCAACAGCGAAAGACCATGCAATACGTACAGGAACCTCTTCTTCTTTTGCTTTTTGAAAACTGGCAAACAGCATGAATATGGCATTAGGTAACCAACATGCTAACCCACCAGCAAAAGCAGAAGCGCCCCATTCTATACTTTTGGTACAAAAAGCCACACTGAGAACAACAAAAGTCATTAACTGCAAAAAAAGCAGCTTCAGTGCAATTTTACCGCTGTAAAGGGATACAGACATGACTTTTGTTTTCTCCCCTTGCACGTCTTGCATATCAGGTTTTGCTAAATGTTGTATAAAACTGCCTTTGCTTAAGAGTGTCAAGTGACAAAAACGTGCAAATTATACGGGCCGCCAAAATGAATTCAATCCATAAGTAGCGAAAAGGTGAACAATTATTTAAATTTTTTATTTTGGCGCCAGATTGCAAGCTAATGATTGTGCTGATCTCTTGTTTTTAATAATTTCATACATTTCGGACTTAAATGTGATTTAAGTCACATAATTTTTTCGTTTGTTAATTATCTTTAACATTCACAGGTGATAAAAATAAAACAAATTAATAATAAAATCAATTCGTTAATTTAATTTCATATAAAAGAGTGATTATATTATTGATTTAAATCACCCAGTTAACTTCTGGCTAGTTTAAAAAAGTGAGTCTGATGAAAAAATGCTTTATTTGATTTTAAAAGGTTCAACTATCTTAATATCAAGATAACGTTATTTTTGTGTAATAACTCGGTAAATTAAAGCTGAAACGAGGTAAACCATAATTAACGATGCTGATTACAGTACAATTGTGCTCAACATCACTAATTATTTATAACTTTATTGACAAATAACAAAATCAGTTTGATTTAAGGATAACCAAATGACGTTGCCCTTCCAGTTCAGGAACATCTAATTTAATAACCGAATCAACGGAAATTCCAAAAGGCAACATAGTCAGGTCTTCTTCTGGGAGCACACCTTTAAGGGCATAGAAGCGCCCGTGAATAGGCTCTGGCAAATGACTGCACCAAGAGACCATATCTTGTAACGAAGCAAAAGCACGGCTTACTACGCCATCAAAAGGAGGCTCAGAAGAATACGCTTCAACTCTACTTTGTACTGGTTCGATATTTACCAAATCAAGTTCATGCTGAACCTGGCGCAAAAACCTCACCCTTTTACCTAAACTATCCAGTAACGTGAAGTGAGAATCAGGACGAATAATCGCTAACGGGATACCAGGCAATCCCGGTCCTGTTCCCACATCGATAAAACGATGACCTTGCAAATAAGGACTGACAACAATGCTGTCCATGATATGACGTACCAGCATTTGCTCCGGATCACGTACTGATGTGAGATTGTAAGCTTTATTCCACTTATTGAGCATGTCAACATAGGCTACAAGCTGCTGTTTCTGCTGTAGTGACAGCTCTATTCCTGCTTTGGTCAGCAGCAATTCTAGTTTGTGAAGCACAATTAAAATCCTCTCAGGCACTGCGGCGCAATAATCCTTGTTTTTTCAACCACACAAGTAAAATTGAAATGGCAGCAGGTGTTACCCCTGAAATACGAGAAGCCTGACCAATTGAACTTGGTTTATGATCATTGAGCTTAGCGACAACTTCATTAGAAAGACCACTGATTTGACGGTAATCGAGATCAACCGGTAATGATGTGTTTTCATTACGTAGCTGTTTTTCGATTTCTTCTTGCTGGCGGGCAATATATCCCTCGTATTTAACCTGAATTTCAACCTGATCAGCGGCTTGTGGTTCTTCAAGACCCGGAGAAAACAGGGGCAACGAGGTCAAAAGTTCATAGTTCATTTCAGGTCGACGTAATAGATCTTCACCATTAGCCTCTTTCGATAATGGCATTTTCAATATGTTGTTTATGTCATCAAGATTACTTGAATTAGGGTGAATCCAAATATTACGTAAACGCTGACGTTCTTGTTCAACCATTTCGACTTTATGGCAATAATGTTCCCAACGTGAATCATCTACTAACCCTAATTCACGGCCTTTTTCTGTTAAGCGCAGGTCTGCATTATCTTCACGTAGCATCAGACGATACTCAGCTCGAGAAGTAAACATACGGTATGGTTCTTTAGTCCCTAAAGTACATAAATCGTCAACTAAAACGCCAATATAAGCTTGATCACGGCGAGGGAACCAACCTTCTTCTTCTGAAGCATAACGAGCTGCGTTAAGGCCAGCCAAGAGTCCTTGAGCAGCAGCTTCTTCATAGCCCGTGGTACCGTTAATTTGCCCAGCAAAGAATAGACCGTGGATAAATTTACTTTCTAGTGTTTGTTTCAGATCTCTTGGATCGAAGAAATCGTATTCTATTGCATAACCAGGACGAATAATGCGAGCATTTTCCATTCCTTTCATGGAGTGAACAATTTGTATCTGTACGTCAAATGGCAAGCTGGTAGAGATACCATTTGGATAGATTTCATTACTGGTCAGTCCTTCAGGCTCGAGGAAGATCTGGTGAGCGTTACGATCTGCAAAACGCATGACTTTATCTTCGATTGAAGGACAGTAGCGTGGACCGATCCCTTCAATGATCCCTGCGTACATTGGACTACGATCCAAATTATTGCGGATCACATCGTGAGTTTTTTCATTAGTATGAGTGATATAACACGGTATTTGTTGTGGGTGTTGTTCCACATTCCCAAGGAAAGAGAATACTGGTGTTGGGTTATCACCTAGTTGTTGTGTTAACTGACTAAAATCAATAGTTCTGGCGTCAATACGTGGTGGCGTTCCTGTTTTTAATCTGTTTACACGTAAGGGCAGTTCACGTAAGCGTTGTGCCAACGAAATTGCAGGAGGATCACCAGCACAACAACCGGCAAAAGAAAATCAACAGCTAATAGACTTCGGTGAACCAAATTTAGCCTTACTGGCGAATAAACTGCATAACAGTCACCATAATCAACTGCATTTTGTTCAGATAGGCGATTCCCATACCGCTGCTGATTTTTTTACCGGCAAGCTTCGCTCTTTATTGCAACAACGTTTTGGCGATGCAGGGATTGGTTTTGTTAGCCCAATTAATGTACCTGGCCAACGTAACGCTATGGTCAGTATGACCGGTAATACACAGCAATGGAAACTCACTACCAGCCGCAAAGATAATCGGCCTGATTTTCCTCTTGGCGGTGCAATTGCAGAACCCAATAGCCAAATAAGTCAATTAATTCTAAAGCTGTTTGCACCATCCCATGATCGCTATCAACTCAAGACGTTATACCAAGCATCGGGGGATGCTCAGATTCTGGTTCAATCTGCAACCAAACGAATCGTGAAATTATCGGCAACCCACGGTCACTGGCAATTTTCTACTGGAGAATCTGTTACATTCCCAGTTAATATTATGGCGATACAAAATAATCAGTTAAAATTAGGCGGCTGGTTTATCAAACGCGCACAACCAGGTATTATGTTATCTGCCTTGGGTATTAATGGTGCAACTATTAATATGATGGATAAGTGGCAGCCACAATGGATTGATACATTAGTTCAAATGCGTCCTGATATGGTGATCCTCGCTTATGGCACAAATGAGGCTTTTAATCATTCGCTTAATTTATCAAGCTATCGCCAGCAACTGGAAACGAAGATAAAGCAGATTCGTAACCAGCTACCACAAGCAGTTATCCTTATTATTGGGCCGGGTGATTCTTTGAAAAACAATCAACTTACAAGTTGTACAACACAACAACCAACAATGTTGGATAATATCATCCATATTCAACAAAAAGTCGCTCAAGATCAGCACACACTATTCTGGAACTGGCGTGAATATATGGGTGGAAAATGCTCAATTAAGAGCTGGGCGCAACAAGATCTTGCTCGTCCTGATTATGTTCACCTTTCGGCCGCGGGTTATGAGCGCAGTGCTGAAGCTTTATATCAACAATTAATAAATATTCTCGATCAATAAGCAACAATAAAGCTTGATTGGGAATAGTACTAAATACTTATCTTGTTTTTAGTGCAGAAAAATTAAACTTATAATCTTAGGTTTACAATATGTATGAGCTCACAAGAAACCCATTTAATAAAGACAAACTAGCTTTTTTGTTGTATTTAATACGTTGAAAAATAAGTTTATACATGTGTAAAACATAGCGTCAAAAAGAGTATTTAAAATATGATTTTTCCAAACAAGTATCCGCTCAGCTCTATAAAAAGACTCATCTCCGGCTGGAAAGAGTGTAGTTTCGAACGTTACCAACAAGCGTATTCTCTTTATGGTGGTGGAATATCGACTCATCCAGATATTGTACGCTTCTTAAATGAAAAATTTGGCAATAGTTTTATCTTTTACGTCAAAGAAAATCCACAAATAGAAAACGTTATCGAAGGGGCATACTTTACATGTAAAGATCATCATCTGGCAGCAAGTCACCAAAAAGATTACCACTTCTTCACCTATGATGAAATTATCTTTCCTATCGCCAAACATCTAAAAACCATCATTCCAGGGAAATCTAAAACCATATCGCTCCTGCACAAAGAAAATTTTATCAACGTTTGTTATGGTCGGTTAAACAAACGAACAGTCTGTCTTGCTAAAGAAAAATTTTCTTATAAAACAAAAAGAAATCGAAGTAATGAAATTAACAAATTTAAGCGTTCTGGTGGAGAAATACATCAAATTAACGATTTTACCTGCCAAGAGTTCATCGATATTTACACCACACTGTACGAAAAACGCTGGACATATAAAACACATAATGAAGAAGAGAAAGAAAAATTAACTGAATTATATACCGAACTCAAACAACATTTATATGGAAATGTATTAACTATCAATGGTGCCCCAGTTGCCTATGATTTAGTCATAAAAGCAGACAGTCCCCAGTGGATTTCATTTGATGCAGTAGACGGCGGACTCGATCCTGAATATTCCAATCTCAGTGTTGGCAGTATTCTAATGTGGTTAAATATTCAAAATGCTTCAGCGCTCTGTCAGCAGAATCAAAAAACGATGCGCTATTCTATTGGTAGACCTTCTCTCACCTATAAAGATCGCTGGTGCCACCGTCACCCGCTAGCAAGAACACTATTTTAATGTCACCAATATTTTCAGATAGTTTACTTATCTTGCCGCCTTGTGACTGCTCCCCGCCGTAAAAAACGGCGAGGCTTCCCACTTCTCAGGCCGCCACCGTCTTTATGACGGATTGACGCTGGCTTCCGTGGGCAGAAACGACGAGTCCCGCCGCCTGTAATTCTGTTATGCCCTTGCGCTGGATGTTGAGCGCCGCATTGATATCGCGGTCATGTTCGACATAACAGCAAGGGCATAGCTAGATCCGCTTACGCTGCGGCTTTGTATTCCAGTTTCTTGATGAAGCCATGCCAGCCTGCATCCCCGATAGCGCGGGCATGGGCTACCCGCTCATGGACAGACGCCAGACGTAAGCGTGCCTTGCCGCGGTTAGCGCTGCCCTGTTGTTTGCGGAACAGTGATTTCTACTTACGACGCAGGTTACGGGCGGCGTTGATAAGGTGACGCGGGTTATTGACCTTCTCTCCGGTCGACTGGATAAGATAGTGGGATAACCCCATATCACACCCGGTCACGCGGGTAATAACGCCCAGCTTTTCCGGCGCCTCTTTGCCATCGTCACACAGGATAGCGGCGAAATATTTTCCCGTGGCGGTGCGAGAGAGCATAATGCTCTTCACTTTCCCTTCAATCTCTCTGTGTATGCGTGCTTCTATCGGTGACAATTTCGGGATCTTCACTGCGCCCTCCAGCACTTTCACCCCAACACAGTGATAGCTGGATTGCTTGCCCCATTTGCGTTTGAACGCGGGAAATTGGGCGCGCAACTTCGGATTGAAGAAATTATCAAACGCAGTATGCAGATTGATCACCGACTGCTGTAACGCGATAGCATCATATGCCCTGAGCCAGGCATACTTGCGGGATTGCTTCGCGACCGCCAGTAACGGTTTGAGGTCTTTGCGCGGATTTAAATTCACGCCGTGAAGTTTGTAAGCCTGCTTTTTGATGTGCAGCGCCTTGTTGTACGCAAAACGGACCGCACCGAACTGGCCGTTAAGATACTCGGCCTGTTCGGGGGTGGGGTAGATGCGGACTTTGGTCGCTCTTAACCTATTCAGCGCTCATTGAAAAAAAGTGCATTCATTTTAGCCTGTTTTACCGGCAGATATCCATTCAGTCAGGAGACGTCGGAGTCGCCAGCCCTAAAGCCCTCTGGGCTTTTCGCCTGATATCCCCGCCCGCACTGGGCAAAGGTTTACGGCGGTTTTTGCGAATACAATCCCTGAATTCATACAAATTACAACATAGTAAAGAAAACCATTCCAACAACCGCGCCTGTTGTTCCAAGAATAGTTTCCATAATTGACCAAGTTTTCAGTGTCTGAGATTCTGTTGCACCAGTAAATTTACCAAATAACCAAAAGCCTGAATCATTAACATGGCTCAGTACCAAAGAACCACCCGCAATACAGATTGAAAGAGCTGCAAGCTGGGCGCCAGAATATTCCAGAAAATCAACAACTGGCAAAATCAGACCAACAGTTGTCAAACAAGCAACGGTTGCAGAACCTTGAATAATACGTACTGTTCCAGCAAGGATGAAACACGCTAATGCAATAGGCAAGCCCGCACCAATCAATGCATTTCCCAAAGCAGGACCAACACCCGAATCCACTAATACTTGTTTGAATACACCACCAGCCCCAGTCACCAATAAAATAATTCCAGCCGGTTGAATAGCAGAAGAGCAAATATCCATCACTTTTTCTTTACTCATCCCACGGCGAATTGCCAAACCATAAATAGCAATCAAACAAGCAACCAAAATCGCAGAAAATGGATGACCGATAAATGCAAGCCACTGATATAACTTAGATCCTTGATCAACAAAATTCTCACCAATAGCCTTTAATCCAACCAAAGCCAAAGGGAACAGAACCAGTGACAAACTCAAACCAAAAGATGGCATCTTACCTTGACCAAGACTTGGCTCACTTATATCGTTGGGTAAATCCAGAGTGACATACTTACTGATAAAACTACCGAAGATTGGCCCCGCTAGTAACATCCCAGGAATCGCGGCACTGATACCAATCAAGATCATCCAACCAAAGTCAGCATTCATTTGTGAAGCCAACAACATCGGTACTGGACCAGGTAACAAAAACGCTGCGGAGGCTGCAACACCGGCAAACAAAGGAATAACCAGCTTGACTACATTACCGCCAGTACGACGCGCTACTGCAAATGCCACACCAATCAATAAAACAATCGCTACATCAAAGAACAGCGGCAAAGCACAAACCAGGCCAGCGATCCCCAATGAATAATGAGCATTCTTTTCACCAAAACTATTTAGTAATTTAACCGCAATTTGATCCAGTGCTCCTGTTTCATGCAGAACTTTACCAAACATTGCCCCTAGTGCGACAACAATAGCTAAGAAACCTAACGTTCCTCCCATTCCTTCTTGCATTGTTTCAGCAATTTTATCCAGTGGCATACCAGAAAAAACACCCGCTCCCATAGAAACCAGTATTAACGCAATAAAAGCGTGTATTCTGGCCTTCATCACCAGAAACAATAGTAAAAGAACAGAACCTACAGCTGTCAGCACTAAAGTTAAAGTACTCATTATTTTTCCCCTGAAATGACACTATTAATTATTCTTATCGAATGATTTATCACTTCATCAAGAGATGATCTAATGTCAACCAGATAAACATCCTGTTCATCACTCCCCGGCTCTTCTAATGCCTCAAACTGAGATATCAACATTTGAGGTTTAAAAAAATGATCTTTACGTGCCTTCAATCGAATTTCAATTAAATCAAAGTCGCCTTTCATATAAAGAAATGACAGATTCTTATTATTATCACGCAGTATATCCCGGTAATGCTTTTTTAAAGCAGAACAAACAATCAGGGAGACCGAGTTTGTGCGTTGCATAGCAAAAATTGCATGGTTCAGTAATCTCAACCAAGGCTCACGATCTTCATCATTCAGTGCATAGCCTTTAGCCATCTTATTAATGTTAGATCTTGGGTGTAAAAAATCACCATCCAAAAAAGCAGAATCCAATTTACAGGCCACGGCACTGGCAACAGCAGATTTACCACTACCGGATACCCCCATAAGCACAAAAACATGATTCGAATGCTGGGTATCACCCATATAAACTCCTTAACGTAGATATTTTATCTACAAAATGTTACCGGTAACTGTTATCGGTAACATTATCAGAAGTAGAGATGAAATTCGCAACAACACGGAATATTCAGGAAATATAAATGTGATATTTATCACAAATGAGTTCAAAAAAATGCAAATCCACCAAACCGATTAGATACTCTCCCCCGGAGATAACTGAAAACCTATATCAATCATTTTTTGCGGTAAATGTTCGCCTTTCAACCGAGCCATTAATAATTCGGCAGCCCTCCGCCCCATTAAGTCACGAGACGTCAATACACTGGCAAGTTTTGGTGTCATCGCCTGACCAACATCATGACCATGAAAGCCAGCTATTGCAATATCATGTGGTACAGCTATCCCTTGACGTTGGCACTCGAAAATTGCTCCGATAGCGAGATCATCGTTAGTACAAAATAGACCATCAACATCAGGATATTTTGTTCTTGCTTCATTTAGTAACTGCCCCCCTAATGTGTAAGAAGAGCTGTCTGGAGTCATTATCTTACCTGGTTTTAACCCCGCACTTTCCATTGCAGCTTCATAACCCTCCAGACGAATAATTGTCCTTTCATCTTGTCTCGCACCAAGATAAATCACACTCTGACAACCACGCTCAATCATTGCCATTGTCATTTGCCGAGCAGCTTCAAAGTTGTCAATACCGACCGCCGTATCAAAACAAGGAGAAACGCAATCCATCAGCTCAACGACAGGGATACCCGCCGTTTCCAACATTTTTAAAGTTCGTGGAGTGTGAGTGCGTTCTGAAAGAATCAAACCATCAATATTATAGGAAAGTAAAGAAATCAAACGCTCTTCTTCCTTTTCTGAGCGATATCCATAATGAGCCAACATAGTTTGATAACCATAATTGTCCGTCACATATTCGATACCACGGATAACCTCCGCAAAAACTTGGTTAGTCAAAGAAGGCAATAAAATACCAATAGCATGACTAGTAGAATTAGAAAGAATATCCGGCACTTTATTTGGGATATAACCTAACTCATCTAAAGCATCCGCTATTTTTTCTCGCAATTGCTCAGAAACTTGATCAGGATTACGTAAGAAACGACTTACCGTCATTTTAGTTACACCAACACGATCAGCAACATCTTGTAAAATAGGGCGTTTTTTCTTCATATTTCAATGCAATATAGAATTAGTCAAGTTTAGGATAACAAACGCAGTGTTATGACATATTTATACACTATAAGGATACATTTTTTTAAACTTAGTCTGATAGTGAAACCGTAACCCCCATTTATTCAATGCATCGTAAAATCTCATCCTTTAGAACGGAAATATAAGAAATGTTTTTTTATTAATCAGGAGTATTTATTACCGAATGATTGAAAGGCAATGAACCACCACAATCAGCAAGAACCAAGTCTCGACAGTGACTAAGAACTTGAAAATTGCCAAACCTATCAGAAGCAGAGACATTAAGTCAGCTTAGGAGAAATGTCCAGACGAAATTAAGGTTTAATCATTCGATACTTTTAAAATCTATTGAAAACATTGAAAGGTTGAACTCAACTACGGCGAGATAAAACACAGGCAATTAAGTCATGTGCATACACTTAGTCATTAAAATGTTGAAAACATTTCATTAAAAGTGACGAACAAGCCCCATTTTCTATAATTTGGTTCGTTTAGCAATAATATTTACGACACAAACTCATGGAAGTCCTAACCTCATTATTGCACTACAGTTTATTCAAGCAGCGTTTCTACGGTGTATGAGACAAAATCCCAAAGAAATGTAATACTCCGGTCATCTCACCTTGTTCTTCCTCTCCGGCCCCTGCACGCTACTGCTTCCTTATCTTCACCTGGAGACTGACACCATGAGCCGTAGCCGATATACCCCGGAACAAAAACAACACCATGTGGCCCAATGGCGCCACAGTAACCTGACCCGAAAACAGTATTGCGAACAGCATCAGCTGAGTTTTTCCTCTTTCCGCGACTGGATTGCCGACAGTCACAAA
>NZ_PUWT01000145.1:0-1133 GCF_002968995.1 Photorhabdus hindustanensis | reverse complement strand
CTGAAACGGAAGAGTGTGAAAAAACGGAAACTAAAAAAGCGTGCGAGGCTTGCCTTGCTATTCCGGTGACAAGTGAAAAATATCGCAAGGTGAGTCGTTGGAGCGCTATCACGATTAACTATCAGCGATTTATTGCGAAAACTCAATATAACCCGCTCACACAAATGATCCAGGAATTTCAATGCCTGAAAGTGACCTTTGATGGCTGGCGGCCGGCATATTGCCTGTTTCTGGAGGCTAAGGCGCGGTATGACCAGTTTTTTAATAGTAAAGGAAATCCTAAAAATTGGTGGAAGGGAATTTATTCCGCTAAAGAGCAGGCACGCAGACATCAAGTAGTCTGTGATGCACTGGATAATACTCCGCGTGTGGAATGGCATTTTTTACAGCCTGTCAGTTCTGGCTATTTTAAGATATTGTTCGGTGAATATAGAAATATCAGTGTTCACTATACCCCTGCGACGCTTTAGTTTAATACGAGGTCAACATGGCAATAATTCATATAAAATTTAATATACGTTATGAGCAACAAGAAAACATTACTCCTAATATTGCATTGATAGATTTGTTTCATATTACTCAGAAAATAGATATCTTTTTGGGGCAGAAAAAAAGCTGGTTCTTAAAGGGATATTCCCGTAAAGATGCCTTGAAACATATTGTATTTGATGAGCAGGGGCCAACTGAAGTTGCCATAAAAAGTTTCGAAAAAGATTATAAGAAAAATTTCCCTGCTATTATTAATGGAATATGGGATGGTGAAAAGGATGAATTAGATAGTGGAATTGATTATTTTAAATCATCAACTTCTCGCCCGAATTGGGTGTGGTTAGTATTAAATTTAGCGGCTGATACTAGTCAGCTAAGTCTATCCCGGTTAATTAACTTAGTTAAATACTTAGCGACCAGCCGTGATTTTCCTTATATTCAGGTGGAAACTAACGGCTATACCTTAAAAGGCAGGCAGGTTTTTCCTGATCGCCTTAGTGTCGGCTGGATGCTTTACCAGCCCCGTATTATTGATAAGTTCTATCTGCCTATGGCGGAAGATGTGCTGCCTGTGTACCAAAATAATGAACAGATCGGCACTCTGATTATCACCAAGAAAGGGATTTTTGATGGAAGAAATCAGG
>NZ_PUWT01000144.1:0-646 GCF_002968995.1 Photorhabdus hindustanensis | reverse complement strand
GTGAAGCGGCCCGGCTCAATATCTACAGCATTGACGGGTCACGCAAAACCGTGACCATCCGGCAGGGCAAGGGCAATAAAGACCGGGTGTTGCCCCTCGGCGAACGGGCTTTAAGCTGGCTCCAGTTCTATCAGCAACAGGTCCGCCCGCAACTGCTGGTCACCCCGGACCTTCAATCGCTGTTCGTGGCGATGGACGGGCTAGACGGGTTGCAACCGAACGGTATCACCCATGCCGTGAGCGGCTATATCCGGGCCGCCGGCATCGAGAAAAAAGGTGCCTGCCACCTGTTCCGGCACGCGATGGCAACCCAGATGCTGGAGAACGGGGCGGACCTGCGCTGGATACAGGCGATGTTAGGCCATGCCAGCGTGGAATCCACCCAGGTGTATACGCAGGTCTCTATCCGGGCCTTGCAGGCGGTACACGCCAGTACGCATCCGGCGGAGCAAATGGCCGACGAAAAAGTCAGCGACGCCGATGAAGTGGGTTTACTGGCCGACCTGTACGCCGAAGACAACGCCGACGCTGACACGCCGCCGGACAGCCCGGCGCCGACCTGAAACCTCAATATCCTCTGACCGTCCGTCCCCGTTAAGTTGGGCGGGTTCGGTGTGGGGGCAGACCGTGGCCGGACTGCCCGTCA
>NZ_PUWT01000143.1:0-856 GCF_002968995.1 Photorhabdus hindustanensis | reverse complement strand
CCATTTTGAGCAAGTGCCTGTTGCCGCAGCTTGTTAACGTCAGCAACAACCCCCAGTTCAATCAAACGTTCTGCATCTTCTGGACTGAGAATGAGTTGCACGAACTCTTTATATTCCTTGCCATCGTGTTTAACTGTCTGGCCTTTCAGCACAACGACAATTACCTGGTCATCAGAAAGATTTTCATCGTCGGCATCAGGAACAGTGGAAGAAGATTCCACCGTTTCTATCTGAGAATCCGGTAACTCTTGGCCGTCAACCATCAGTTCAGGCGGCAAGCCGCCCAGTTCGTTTTCTTGTTGCTTATTTTTTGCCATATCACACCACCGTCGCACACAAAGCCGCATTCACACGACTTGGGATAACCAATGGCGCGGATTGCATCAATAAATAACGCTGTGCTGGATCGGGGTTTAACCAGCTTTTTGGCGCATAGGCCAAAGGCCCGTAGTTGAAAGTGGGATCAAGAATCGCACCAAACGCACGCGTTCCCATTAAATCCGCACCTGACATGATGACTGCGCCATCTGGCAGCATCGGTTTTTCGATGTTATCAACAGGATCAATAAACCAGTCGTTATACAACCAGAGATTGAAGTTGCCCCAAATTCCCTTAAATACCCCGCCTTTTTGAACTGTTGGGCCGATATTTACCTGATTACCAAACGGGTTCAACGATGGGAAAGTTATCGCGGTATCCTTGATAGACGTATCCAGACGGAATGCTTTCCATGAAGAAGGTGTAAAGACTAAATCCGTTGGTACCGAACCCGATTCTTTCAGAATTAATGTCTGCCATGATTCAATATCATCAGACGGCTGCGTGTTTGTTACTCCTGCTGCAACCTTAAGCGGC
>NZ_PUWT01000142.1:0-786 GCF_002968995.1 Photorhabdus hindustanensis | reverse complement strand
CACTGTTGAGCGTGATATTACCCCCGGCCAGAATTTTACCGGGGTCACTCTGTTTAACCTGAGTTTCCTTGACGGTCCGGGTGTACTGATATTCGTAAAAGTCATTACTGCGGCTGCCATCCGGCATGATGGCATCGTGCACTTTGTATTTATTGTGGCGGGAAGTGTCCACCTGTGACCAGTCATAGCGAGTGGTCTGGCCGCTCAGTACCGCGTCGTGATGCTGAGACTTTTCCGTTTCGACGACCTGGGTGACCAACCCGGCGTTGGTGTTGTTAATCTGGTCAGACTGAATCTTCAGGTTGCGCCCGGCTTCAATCGTCGCCGCGTGGTTATTCAGTTCACGGGCTTGACCGGTAGCCGTCAGCGCGTTATCCAATTGACCGCCGATGTGCATGTCGCCCACGCTGTAAATCTGGGCATGGTCACGGTTGTTCAGTGTTCCGGTGCCAATATCCAGCCGGTCACGCGCGGCAATCACGGCGGCTTTGCCACCCTCTGCGGTGTTATTCAGGGTCGCCGTCTGGAGCGCGAGCTGGTCACCGTAAAGGCGCCCGGTGCCGGTGTTGTTCAGGGTGTTAGCCGTGAGATGGGTCAGGCCGCCGTCAATCAATCCGGTATTGTTCAGGGTATCGTGAACGTTGATTTGCGTTTGTTTAGCGCTGATTTCGCCGGAGGCGTTATTGGTGAGATTCTGTGCGCCCAGATGCAGCGCCTGACCGGCTTTTATCTGACGGTCATTGATAAGATTACCGGCCGTTTTCAGGGTCAGATTGCCATTGGCCG
>NZ_PUWT01000141.1:0-1160 GCF_002968995.1 Photorhabdus hindustanensis | reverse complement strand
GCCGGGTTCTGGTCCCTCCCCAGGATTTGCGTACCCAAACGCTAAGACTGGTGATGATACCGGGCAACATCCGGCATATTCGCTATACCCCGGATAGCGGCCATTATATTCAACGCATCACGCCCTTTCCCGCGCGTGAAGGCAAACTGTTGGATTTACGGGATATCGAGCAGGGATTGGAAAACTTGCAACGTTTCCCGACCGTGCGGGCGGAGATGAACATTGTCCCGGCAGCGCAGCCGGGGGAGAGCGATATTGTGCTGGACTGGCGTCAGTCCCGCCACTGGCGAGTCGCCACGTATCTGGATGATACCGGCTCCAAGAGCACCGGGCGTTATCAGGGCGGACTCACCTTCTTTCTGGATAACCCCCTGGCGCTCAGCGATCTATTTTATCTCTCCGGTGGGCGCGATATTCACGCGTCTGCCGGGAAGGGCAGCCAGAACGACACGCTCTATTACTCCCTGCCCTTCGGCTACTGGATGGCCAGCGTGACGGCCAGTCATTACGATTATACCCAGACAATAGCTGGGCTGAATCAGGCAATTCAATACCGGGGCAAAAGCCAAAACCTGGCGGTCCAGCTTAGCCGGGTGCTACATCGTAACGCCGACCAGAAAACCGGGCTTAACGGTGAAATTTATCGTCGGGCATCCCGTAATTTTATTGATAACACTGAAATCGATGTTCAGCGCCGGGAAACTGCGGGCTGGAAGCTGGGGCTGTCTCATCATCACTTTATCGGCAGCGCGACGCTGGATACCAAAGTGACTTACCAGCAGGGCATGCGCTGGTTTGGCGCACAACCGGCGCCGGAAGAGTACCGCAATGAGGGGACCGCCTTGCCTAAAATCACCCAGTTCTCGGCGACGCTTTCCGGGCCGTTAACGCTGTTTTCTCAGCCCTTTTCTTATCAGACCCAATACTTACGTCAGATAAGCGCCAGCCCATTGACGCCCCAGGATCGATTTTCAATCGGTGGCCGCTGGACGGTACGCGGCTTTGATGGCGAGTTGACCTTATCCGCTGATCGGGGCTGGTACAGCCGCAACGAACTGGACTGGCAAACCCCGCTGCGCGGGCAATCGCTGTATCTGGCAATGGATTATGGCGAAGTGGGCGGCCGGGGCAGCGACGCGCTGCTCGGAAAACACCTGGCG